>JANWVW010000072.1 GCA_025056095.1 Bacteroidia bacterium | reverse complement strand
GCGAAGTACCGAAGCGAAGCGTAGTGCGGAATGCCCCGACCCTTGCGTCAGCAAGGGGCACGCCCAAAAAATAAAATTACTTTTTAGAATTTAAAGTTTGTCAATTCGTATATCATCAAATTTCTTTTTAATTTTGTACCGACTATGGACATCGGTTCAATAGATATAAAAAAAATAAGAAACGTAATACCTCATAAATACTATGACCCTGCCACTAAGAAAAATTCTTATGCCGTGCGTGTGTTTTACTTAGACGGTACGGAGCAAATAGTTTCTTGCGCTAATGGTACAGAAATGATGCAAATACAGCAAATGCTAATTAAAAAATTAACTCAACGCAGGTAAGTTAGTTAATCTATGCAAAATAATGAAAAAGCAACATCCGCAGGGCGTATTCCTTGCGGTAACTGTGGTAGCCAAATGGTTTATAGTGCCGAGAAAAGGTCTCTGCTTTGTGAACACTGCGGTCATAAGCAAGTTATAGAAACAGGCACTGATAAGATAAAAGAAAAATCTCTTGAAAGCGGACTAAATTTAAGTTCAAAAGAAAGAGGCTTAAAAATTGAAACCAAGACTTTTACCTGTACTTCCTGCGGTGCATCTACTGCAGTAGCTTCAGACGTGGTAAGCTTTGAATGTGGCTTTTGCGGTTCAAAAGTCATTAACCCTAAGGCTACCGAAGAAGGGCGCATCATTTCTCCTGAGGGTATAATTCCTTTTACGGTAAGTAAGAAGAATGCTCTCGAAATCTATAAAAATTGGATTGGCAGAGGATGGTTTAGACCCAATGATCTTGCTAAAATGGCAAGAATGGAAAAAATCCATGGGGTATACATCCCATTTTGGACTTATGACGCAGAAACACATTCTCAATGGTGGGCAGATGCAGGCTACTATTACTATGTAACAGAAACCTATACAGATAGTGAGGGTAACTTACAAACTCGTGAGGTAAGACACATTCGCTGGGTACCTGCATCAGGATATGTAGATATGAAATTTGATGACATTTTAGTAGTTGCTTCGCAAGGTATAAAACAGTACCGTGCTGAAAAAATATTTCCTTTTGACCTTAAAAAGTTAGTCAACTACGATCCTAGATTTATTGCAGGGTGGGAAGCCGAACTATACAAAATTGACCTTGCTCAAGGTGCCAAAATAGCCGAAAAAATTATGGACAGAGCTATCTATAACCGATGTGTGAGCGAAATACCAGGCGACACATATCAAAATTTGAATATTATAACTGAAAAGACTAACCTTACCTACAAACACATCCTACTACCAATATGGATATCTAGCTATCGGTATAATGGAAAGTTATATCAGGTTATTGTCAATGGACAAACAGGGGCTATTTCAGGCGAAAAGCCGCTATCTTGGTCAAAAATTATATTGACAATAATTCTTGTAATTCTGTTTGTAATTATTTTGTCAAGCTTAAAGAACTAAAACAATCATGACAAGTTTCCCTCAAAATTGAGATATTTTATTAGATGGAGGGTTTGGTTTAGAGGTTATGAAGACAAGGTAGACCAGTGTTTTTTAGTTTCATGAGCGTATATTTTACATAAAAAAATGAATTTTTTGTTGGCAGTTATTTGTATTATAACAAACTTGTTTAACTTTGCGGCAAATACTTAAAGTATATTGTTTTAACCAACTAAAACAACAAATATGAAAACGAAAGGTAAATATCTCTTTGTCCCTCTAGCTTTAGCATTAGGACTAGGAACAGCGGGATGCGGTTCCGTCAAGAAAATGCTGAAGGAAGCAAGAAAAAAAGAAAAAGTAAGCTACACTGTACCTGCTGATTCTCTAATGGAAGTTCATGCAGATACGGTGCGCGTTACCTTCGGAGCTTCTTTAGTTCCAAAGAAAATTCTCAATAAAAAACAGACTTATTTCATGGTACCTGTCTTGAAATATGGCAGCGGTACTAAGACATTTGACTCGCTTCGCTTCAAATGGTTCAAGGGAATGAACAAAAAGGTACCTATTAAGAAAGACACTACTCTTGTATTTGCTTACTCTCCTGAAATGGAATATAGCACATTAGAACTTAAAGGAGTAGCTCGCCGTAAGAAAAAGCAAGGTGAACAGCCTAAGGACGTAGTTATTGCTTATGGAATGGTAACAACTTGCTATTTAGGTATTGACAGGGACCAAGTAGTTTTTGCTAAGCATAGCTACAGCCCTAAAACTACTACCGAAGAGGTCAATAGTGCTATGTTCTTTGATCAAGGTAAGTATAATATCAGAAAAGATGAGGAAAAGTCTGATACGTTGGTTAAATTCATCAATAATATTAGCGTAAAACGCAAAATTGTAGGCGTCAAAGTATCAGGTACAGCTTCTCCCGAAGGTAAACAGAGCGAAGTCAATCAACCTCTTTCAGAAAATCGTGCCAAAACTTTAATTAGCTGGCTAAAAGGGCAGTTTAAGAATATAGGTTATGCTTCTGCACAAGATAGCTCATTCTTTAATGTGTTCAGCCAACCCGAAGGACGTGGCGAGGACTGGGCTAACTTTGAAGCAGGATACAAGAACACTAATATCCCCGAAGCAGATAAAGCTGCTATTGAACAGATTCTCAAAGAAGGGGGAGATAAAGATGCTATGCATGATAAAATTCAGAAATTGAAAAGCTATCCTCAATTAGAAAAATTGTTTTATCCTAAGTTACGCCGTAGTGAAGTAACTGTCATAATCGAAAATTTACCTGCTAATGACTATCAAATTGCTGAAAAAGTAATGAAAGTTAAAAATGGTCAAGCTGACTACTCAACTTTGGATAAAGAAGAAGCTATGTACGTTCTTACTAACTACAAACGCATGGTTAGACTCTATCAAGCTTGCCAACAAGATCCTGAACTTAAAAAGCTAATGGATGAGAATAATGCGCTAGCTAATCAGGTTGTTGAAGCTGAAGCCAAACTCAAAGCACTTAATGAAGATACAAAACTAAAAGGAGCAGCTAAAGAAAAAGCTATCAAAGAGCAGTCTAAAGTAGTTGTTGACCTTAAAAACAAACTGTTTGATGGAACTCAAAAAGCCTATAACATGCAAAATGCTATTGCTAGCCGCACCGTAGGAACTGATGCTGACCTTACCGAAGCAGAAATTAAAGACCTACTCAGCCTGTATAATCAACACACAAAAGTATATAACAACGATTGGAGAGCTTACAATAACTTAGCTTCATGGATGCTAAAACTCGCTGTGGATTCTAATGAACCCGATGCCGCTAAGCAGCAAGTTTACCAAGCCGCTAAGCAGCTTTTGGAAAAAGCCGATCAACTCAAAAAAGATGAACCCATGGTAATGAATGGACTTGGGGTTGTATACAAAAATATGAAAGACTATGCAAAAGCAATGGAATGCTTTAACAAAGCTAAAGGTGCAAGTGGAGAAGTAGCTATGGCGGCTAACTACAATATGGGGGGTATCTACATCAAGAGAGGTAAATATGACCAAGCTATTGCTGCATTTAATGCTGCAGATCCTAAAGTCCGCACAACTAACTACAATAAAGGTCTAGCTTACATTTTATCCAAGGGTTACGACTCAGCCAGACAAGCTCTTGAAGCTGAAAATAATCTCCAGCCCGATGCAACCGATAAAATTGCTGCTATGACTAACTACCTTTTAGCTATCAATGCAGCACGCATGAATAATGTTACAGATGTAGCTAAGTATCTTTCAAAAGCCTGCAAATTAGATCCTTCACTCAAAGAGAAGGCTTCAAAAGACCCCGAGTTCCGTCGTAATAACATTCGTAACACAAACGAGTTCAAAGTTGCTATTAACTAAAAAAACAATCTTCTACTAAAAACCCTTGTAAAATCTACTTTACAAGGGTTTTTATATTGTTATCAAAAGGCAGCAATAAAAATTTGTAAAATTCAGTTCTATATTTTTATATTTGAACCAAATAATGATTAAAGTGCTTAAAGCTAATGCTATACATACTGTTCATGCGAGCTATCCCATTTACATAGGTGTGGAGGCACTTTCTTATCTTCCTAAGCTGTTAGATCAAATCAATCCCTCTTTTATACTCATTCTTGCAGATGAAAATAGCGTAGAACATACTTTACCTGTACTCAAACCATACTTATCTACTAAACATCCAATCAATATTCATTTATATTCTATTCCTTCGGGTGAAGAAAACAAAACTCTACATACTTGCGAAAAAATATGGCAATACATGTTAGAAAATCATGTAGATAGAAACGCACTTATCATCAATTTAGGTGGTGGAACAGTTTCAGATATTGGGGGTTTAGTAGCAGGCTTGTACAAACGAGGTATTCTTTTTATCAATATCCCTACTACTTTATTAGCCCAAGTAGATGCAAGTATAGGTGGGAAAGTAGGTGTAAATTTACACAATAGCAAAAATCAAATTGGATTGTTTAATACTCCTGAATCTGTAATTATTGACCTCATTTTTTTAAAGACATTGCCGATTAGGGCATTCAAATCAGGATACGCAGAAATTCTAAAACATGGGCTTATTGCAGATAGAAACTATTGGGAAATGTGTAAAAGTACTAAAATTAGTGAACTTACTACCACCTCTTTGACTGAAATTATCTATCGTTCCTGTGAGATAAAAAAAAGCATTGTGGAGGAAGATGCTTACGAAGTAGATATTCGCAAATGGCTTAATTTTGGGCATACCGTAGGACATGCCATAGAGAGTATTTATGCCCAAACAGAAACGCCCTTGACTCACGGAGAAGCCATTGCCATTGGTATGTTAGTAGAAGCTAAACTTTCTACTGCTGTGAGTATGCTTTCAAAAGCTGAATTTGAAGAAATAGAAAACACTATTTTGGATTTTGGGTATATTACTAAGATTTTGCCTGTACCCAAAAATGAATTTCTCAAGTACCTGTATCAAGATAAAAAAAATTATCAGGAGCAGCTACGAGTAACTTTATTGCAAGCTATTGGAAAAGCAAAAGAAAACGTACCTGTTAGCCAAGAGCAACTACTTAATGCCTGTATTCCCTACTTAGATATACAAGAATGATACCTTGTCAGCAAGTATTTTTACCTGACGATTTATTCCCTTCTATCTACAATTTATTTGTTTTACGGGAGGATCTATATCATGTGTTTGTGTCTGGGAACAAATGGAGAAAACTTAAATACTATATCAAAGACATCCAAAGCCAAGGTTATAAGGCTGTGCTTACATTTGGAGGAGCTTACTCTAATCATCTATTAGCGGTAGCTTGTGCAGGAGCTATGTACGGTTTCAAAACAATCGGAATAGTACGTGGCGAACCTGTTCAAAATTTTATCTTATTCTTATGTAAACAGTTTGGAATGGAATTACATTTTGTATCTCGCTCTATGTATAAGGATAAAAAAGAATGTTTTAACAACTTAGCTCAATCTAAAGCAGATTACTACTTTTTAGATGAAGGGGGCGCAGGAGAATTAGGCGTTAAAGGATGTATGGAAATTTGGGAAAATATCCCTACTTATATTGACCACGTATTTTGTGCTTGTGGCACAGGGACTACTTTGGCGGGTATATTAGCAGGTAAGTCAAGTTCATATTTGCATACCCATGTACATGGTGTAGCTGTTTTGAAGGCTTTTGACTCTATTAAAAAAACTGTACTTCAATACGGTCAGAATTTTTATCTGCATACAGAATACACTTTAGGAGGATATGCAAAAACTACAACAAATTATTTGTATCAGCTAAGCTTATTTTCTCGTTATACGGGTATTTTATTAGATCCTATCTACACAGGTAAAGTTTGGTGGGCTATACAAGATTTAGCCCAAAGGAGGAGTTTCGCACCCGGTTCGAATATTTTAATAGTTCATACAGGCGGTTTAACAGGAATGTTAGGCTTATGGGAAAAATATCCTCAGTAGAGAAATGGTTTTACTAGGTATAGCATCATGTAGCTAGCTGTACCAATTCCAAATCCCATTATAATTTGCTTTAGATTATGCGCTTTGAGGTATAACCTTGCCCATATTACTGCTGCAAGAACTAAAGTTGCTATCATGACGCTTGCCCATTGCCAGCTATAGTACTCATTTATCCACATTAAGCTTGCTGCTATTCCTGCTGTGTGAATGCTTATCTTGTCCCATAGAGTAGCCAGGTACAAACTTGAAACGGTCAAAGTAGCTAAAAGAAATACTTGATACATTTGAGATAAGTGCCATTGACATAAAAAACTAAAAGTTAGATATACAATTACAGAGGTTGCCAAGGGAAGTAGCCTTTCTGCTCGGGTAGATAGATGTAAAGAAGTTAACCATCCTATCTTTTTGTAAAAAATGATAAAGCTCAAGATCAAAAGAGCAGAGAGAATAGCCCAAAACATTCCCTGCTGCAAAATTAAACTAATAAAGAATGGTAGCCATACAGGTAAAGCAATGAAAGAAATACACTTAGCAGCAAATAATTTCATTTTTGTCCAATTTGCATTTCTAATAAGCTAAGTGTTTCTTTAAGTTTTTTATCTGTTTTAGACAAATCCTCAATGGTTTGAAAAGCATGTATCACTGTACTGTGATCACGGTTTCCAAATTTTTGTCCTATGACTTTGTACGAATTTTGAGTGAGCTTTTTGCATAAATACATAGCAATTTGTCTTGCAACAGCTATTTCTTTTTTTCGGGAGACACCATTGAGATCATCCACAGTTAAATCAAAATGTTGAGCTACTACAATTTGTATAGTTTCAATACTAGCTTCTTTGGGTTTATTACGAGTAATGTTCATTAAGACTTCTCGAGCAAGTTGCAAGTCAATAGTGCGTTTTTCAAAAGAACTTCGGGCTAATAAAGACACTAAGCACCCCTCTAATTCACGGATGTTTGTAGTTACATGTTGTGCAATATATTGTACCACTTCGTGAGGTACAATATCATTTCCCACAGCAATTTTTTTCTCTAAAATAGCTAAGCGAGTTTCATAATCAGGGAGTTGTACATCTACTGTTAAACCTGAACTGAAACGAGAAACTAACCTATCTTCTAAACCTTTTAGATCTTTAGGTGGGCGGTCCGAAGTAAGTATTATGGCTTTTTTCTGAATGTGTAGAGTATTGAATATATGAAAAAAGTTCTCTTGGGTTTTTTCTTTGCCACTAAAAAACTGAACATCATCTACAATCAGAACATCAATTTGTTCGTAAAACTTATTAAAGCTTTGAACTGCGTTTTCGCGTATAGCATCTACAAACTGACTAATGAACTTTTCCGAAGAGATGTAATAGACATTTTTTTCAGGATATTTCTTTTTAACGTGGTTACCAATGGCTTGTACTAAGTGGGTTTTTCCCAATCCTACATCCCCAAATACTAGTAAAGGATTATACATTACTCCAGGTCTTTCAGCAATAGACATAGCTGCCGCTTTGCTCATGCGGTTACAATCACCTTCTATAAAATTCTCAAAAGTATATTCTTCATTGAGGTTACTGTCAAAACTTTGTTGGACAAATGGCTTGATAGGTTCTTTATTAGAGAGTTTTTGTTGAATCTGATATTCCAATTGTGCGTTCTGACCAATTACATTAGTTAGTGCTTCAGCAAGTATGTCTACATAGTTTCCTTCCAGCTGTTGGTAGCAAGCCTGGTTAGGTAGTAGCAAACGAAGCACATCATTCTCAAATGCTATTGGAATGATGGGTGCAAACCAAGCCTGGTATATTTTTTCTGGAACTTTAATTTTAATAATTTTCAGGCAATCTGCCCATATTTGCTGTGCATTATTTATTACAATCTCTTTTTCCATGATGTCTGAATACATAGTAGCTAAATTTTTTTGAAAACGCACCTGAAAGTAAAATAAGTAAAAACTAAATTATACTTTGAGGAATACTATCATTGATAGGGATAGACATAGCAGTGTAAGATTGCTTTCTACCTAAGCTATCCATTTCAAAATCTACCCGCCCAAGATTGATGCCTGCCCAACCTACTTGAAAGACTAAGACTTCTTCATCCTTAGCATTTTTATACACAGCAGGCTTATCCATAAAGGTGTGAGTATGTGCTCCAATAATCAAATCTATACCGCTTGTATTTTTAGCAAGGTAAGGATCGCAAGTTTCAGCATCTACACGAGGATAATGCCCTAAATGAGATAAACAAATTACTAAGCTACATTTTTCTTTTTCACGAAGAATTTTAGCTGTTTGGTTAGCCTTTTCAACAGGGTTAAGATAAATAGTGTTAGCATGCATTTTGTCAGCCACTAAGCCATCTAACTGAATGCCTATGCCAAACACTCCTATTCTAACGCCTTGTTTTACAAACACTTTGTAAGGACTTACCTTACCTTGGATAATATTGTTTCTAAAATCATAATTTGCACATACAAATGGAAAGTTAGCTAATTTTATCATTTTTGCTAAACCTTCTATCCCGCCGTCAAAGTCGTGATTACCTATAGTGCAAGCATCGTAACCTAATTTATTCATCAATTTTATTTCTACTTCTCCGCCATAGAAATTAAAATAAGGTGTTCCCTGCACAATATCTCCTGCATCTAAAAGTAAAACATTTGGATTCGTTGCGCGAATTTGTTTAATTAGAGTAGCTCTGCGTGCAAAACCACCTAAACCTTGTACTTTTGACCCATCCATGGGAAAAGGTTCAATCCGAGAATGAACGTCATTTGTATGTAATATGGTAATTCTTATAGGCTTCGATTTTGCCCATCCTGTTACTAACCCAGGTCCTCCTATACTCAAAGCTGCACCTGACACAAAAATTTGCTTCAAAAATGTTCTTCTGGATATGTCCATATATACTCCGTGCGTATTAGATACGAATAACAAAGGTAAAAAAAAGAACAATAAAAACAAACTATAATAGGCAAAAATACTGCAGTAGCTGCTAACTTATTGTAAATCAAATCAATTTTTTTACGTAACGAGTGTGTCAGTTAGCATATTTTGCTAAATATTTGATTACGAATGTGTTTTTAGACTATTCAAACTCTACCTTGAAGTCTTTTAGTCTATCTCTCTTCGTATTCCTATTAGCGCATTGAGCATATACCAGCTTGGTCTAAAAGGTGCTTTTCCTGAAAGTATATGCATCTTATCTTGAAAAGTGCTTTTTCCTGCATAAAATCGAGCAATTTGCGCATCGTTGCACCGTTGGTAAAACGCTTCTAAAAATCTATATCGTTTGTCAGTCTTTCCTGCTATAAATAAAAAACGATTCATTATCCTATAAAATTGCATAGACCTATGAAATTCAAGTAACTTTTGGTACCAAATAGCAGGTAAATTTTTTTCTTCCAAAAAAGGATACATTTGCCAAATAAAATTATAGTTAGCTGCTAAAGAATAGCCCGTAGTTACATGAAATAAATTCGCATGCATGCCCAGAGGGAGTACATTAGAATGTATACAAGCAGGTTTTTCTTGACTAAGCGGAATAGGTAAAACACCTTGTTCTTGTCTTTGAATGCACACTATTTTCCAACCTTTGTTTTGAGCATATTCCTGTATTTCGTCGGTTATAGTGGATACATTCAACCTTTGATTCAAACTATAATAAGTATCCTCTATCAACAATCGCTTAGGTTCAAATGGCAGCACATACATGAATCTAAAACCATCTTTTTGTGCCACAGTAGCATCCATGATAATAGGTGAAGGTAAACTAACAGGTTCAGCTAAAATTACCTCTAAACCTACAAACTTCTGATAAGCAGTAGTAGTAAAAGTTGCTATGTTTCCTGTGGCGTAGAAAATCCAGTCAGCTGTATAAGAGTGATTGTTTTGAGTTACTACAATTGTCGATGTATCCTGACGCAAAACAGATGCTCTTTGTCCCGTTATAATCTGTAATAACGAATTTTTTTCAGCATAGTCTTTTATCTTTTTTGACAAGCTTTGTGAAAAAATAGTGTGGTAGGGAATGAGCACTGTTCGTTCTATTTTCGGAAATTTGACTTGATAGCTCTGCCAAGATACATCAATCAAAGGTTGTAATAAATTCCAAGCTTGAGGTAGAATATCTGTTTGATTAAAACTCCAAGTATGATTGCCACAAAGATATGAATTTTGCTCAATGATTAAGATAGGTTTCGAGTAACCCAACTCTAGCCAAGTGTAAGCAGCTAATATGCTGCTCAACCCTCCTCCGATGAAAATACATCCATAATGTGAATACATGTATGTCCGTAAAAAGTCAAACAAAAATAAAATAGTTTCATTTGTTGTGGTAAAGATGCTTGCTCTTTAAGCGAAATAATTGTCAATTTGCATTTACGATTCTCTAAAAAATTTGTTTATCTTTGAGAATATGTGTTCAAGACTATTAACAATCTTGCTCTTGTGTATCAACCTAAGCCTTTATGCCCAATTTGAATATAGCAGCCAGCCAGGCAAAGTAATAGTTCCTTATAGCGCTACAAACTTTGTGGATGAGTGGGAAGTAAGTATTAAGCATATTCCTTTTGAAGCTAATCCTGAACAAAAAATAACTCAACAAATTAAGCGGCAACTAGAACAAGCTCATTTACCTGTGCTGCCCAACAATATCTCAAAAAGCCAAAAAACACAGTTAGTCAGTCCGCCTGTGGTTTCTACTAACTTTGGTGCGTACCCCTCTAATGGTATCCCTAACGATAACAACATTGCTATATCTGATAGCGGAATCATTGTAGCTGCGCAGAACACTGCATTGCGTATTTTTAATGAATCAGGAACTTACTTCGGTGTACAAACTCTTAACAGCATAGGCGGTTATAGCTCTTTTAGTACTTCTTATGATCCTAAAATCTTATATGACCCCGTAGCTAATCGCTTCATTCTTGTGTTTTTAACAGGATATACTTGGCAAAATACTAAAATCAATGTATGTTTTTCTAAAACGAGCAATCCTACGAATGGCTGGTGGGTCTATAAATTAGATGGCAACCCTTTAAATGATAGTACTTGGTCGGATTATCCTAGCATTGCTATGTCTGATTCTGAACTCTTTGTGTGTGTCAATACTTTTTACAATGGTTCAGTGAACAACTCTGGTTTTAAGCAATCCACAATATGGCAGATAAATAAAATTAAAGGTTATACAGGAGCTCCTTTTGGAACAAATGATACAAAATACTATTACAATATCAAGTATATGGGAACTCCTTTATTCAATATCACTCCGATAAAAGGCGGAATAAGCACATACGGCGATAGCATCTACTTTCTATCCAATAAAGCTCATACGGCTAACAATGACAGTTTAATGTTTTTACTCAAAATCAATACTACTATTCCAAATAGCCCTGTATTGAGCATGCAATTATGTACAGATGTTTTACCTTACACGCTTCCGCCCAATGCTCCCCAAAAAAACGATACTATTAAGCTAAACACAAATGATTGTCGTGTTTTAGATGGATTTTATCACAATCAAGAAATTCATTTTGTGATGAATGCCCGCCAAATGCCTGCTAATAGAAGCGCTGTGCTATACGGCAGAATAAAAAACCTCAATACAACTCGTAACATTGAAGAGATATTCATTCCTGATACTTTGCACAATGCTTATCCTTCTATTTGTTTTGCAGGTTTGACACCCACAGAAAAAAGTGTATTTATTGCTTTTAACCATAGTGGGGATAGTGTATTTGCGGGCTGTTCAGCCGTTTTTGTAGATGATGCCATGCAGTCTTCTTATCCTGTTCGCATAAAAATGGGCACTTCGCGGATGCGACAATTAGGTTCTCAACCTGAACGCTGGGGCGATTACACAGGAATTCAAAGAAAGTACAATCAAATCGGCGTAGCTTGGGCAGCCTGCTCACGAGCTATCATAAACGGAAGTGTAGGTAGACCCGAAGCTTGGGTGGCTAAACTTTCTCATCCTTTACTTTCTTCTATGTCCGACAATTGCTTTCCCTCTATAACTCAGACAACACTAGACCTAAGCATCTTTCCTAATCCTGTGCATAGTCAAATGACCGTTTCTTGGGAACATCCTTATACGGAAATGGCTTATATTCACATTTTTGACGTGCAAGGTAAAAAAGTAGCTACTCTTTACCAAGATTATATCAAAGCAGGAAGGAATGTTCTGTATTTTAACACAACTGCTTTACCGAACGGCGTATATATTCTTACGGTGCAAACAAACAGCCGTACATACAGTTCTAAGTTGGTTGTACAGCCTTAAAACT
>JANWVW010000071.1 GCA_025056095.1 Bacteroidia bacterium | reverse complement strand
ATCTTTAATCAAAGTAGGTTGAAAATTAACAATTTGCTCTAGTATTATTCGGTTAGTTTCATTCAATTCTACTTTATTAAGTGGAGTAGTCTTTACTTTTGCCAAAAAACGAGCGAAAGGGTCAATATCAATTCCTACTGAATTTCTACTATTGAGCAGACACTCAATGTTGGTCGTTGCGCTGCCCATAAATGGGTCAAGTACCCAATCACCTGATTTTGAGTACTTTTGTATTAACCAGCGGGGGAGTTCGGGAAAAAATTTTGCGGGGTATTTGTGTATTCCGTGAGAAAAGCGGGTTTGTTCATAGCTTATGAAAAGAAACCTTTGCCCATTTTCAACGGGTAAATCTATGGGGATAGTTCCATCAACACGTACTAATTTTTCCCCAAATTTATTTTGTATTTCCTTGACATTAGAATTTTCGTCAAAAATGGACAAAATTTGAGGTACGTATTTGCGAATAAGTTTTTTTGCAACCTTGACTTGAATTTCTTGTATATCTATTGGGTAGTACATTATCCTGTAATTTTTTACAAATTTACGCGCTTTTCCAATAAAGCACATTAAAGAAGCCAGTTCTCAAAAATTAGTCCGCTTTATCCTAATATCTCAAATTTCGCACTTTTCAAGAGTTTTATACTATTATAGTCTTTCTCGTCTGCAAAACCAAATTCCTAAGTGCTACATTTCTGATTCCCCAATTTGTGAGGTTTCTATCAAAATCAAGTTTAGACTGATAAATATCTGCTTGTGTTGTAATCTCAGGGATATCAATGTAACCTTCACCTTGTAAAATAGCATACATACCATTTTTAACAGGTAGAATAAATAAATCATTATCTACGAAAACTTGTGGTCTGCTTTCTCTCGTGTCTTGTTTGCACAAAACACGGACTTCTCTTTCAGTAGTAGTCGTAAAGTTTGCAGTTGCTTTTTTGATTTGTTCAGCTGTCAAAATAAATGGACTTTTTGAAAAATCATGTTTGTAAATGTTGTATGTGTCAAAAATGGATTGCCAAGGTTTGTGGTTCATATGGATAGTTAGTGATTATCAGTTCGCTGATTTTGCCACGTTTGTTGCCATGGCAATTTATGGCTCTACTGGCTGAAACTCTAAAAATATTGTAGCCCTCAAATGCTCTTTCAAAAAAGTCATCTTCTGGGTTTTGGTTTTTGGGATCTGAATTAGAAAGCATCAATTTAGCTCCTTTTTCTTTGTCTAACTTTCGAAAAAATTGGGCTAATTGCAATTGTTCTTTGTCTGTAAATTCTGTTCCTGTGTAAGTGGTAAAACTGGCTGTTTGGCTGAGGGGTCTGTATGGTGGGTCAAAATAAACAAAAGTATTTTCGTTTACTTTGTCAAAACAGCTGGAATAGTCTGCTTGTCGGATTTCGGTATTTTGCAGTATTTTTGAAACTGCTAAAATATTACATTCGTCAAAAATCATGACATTTTTGTACTTTCCATAAGGCACATTAAACTCTCCTTTTGAATTTAGGCGAAAAAGCCCATTGAAGCAGGTTTTGTTCAAAAAAATAAATTGTGCTGCTCGGGGAATCCAATTATCAGACAACTTTTTATAGTTTATCTCAAATCGTTGCAAATTAAAATGCCTACGAACTGACAGAAAAAAATCGTTTCGTTTTTCTTGTTCTGTTTGGTCGTAATCTTTTTGATACTGCTCTAAGAAATCAAGCAAATCGTTAGGGCGTTGTTGAACAACTTGATAAGTTAAAATTAAGTCTTTATTGATGTCTGATAAGTACGCGTTTTGAATTTTGTAACGTTGAGCAATCGCAAAAAACAAGGCGCCACCACCTAAAAAAGGTTCAACATAATTTTTAATGATACCTTTTCTAAGTGCACTGGGATAATAGTTTTCAAATTGTTCTAAAAGCTGGCTTTTGCCACCTGCCCATTTTAGAAATGGTTTTGCTGGTGTCATGTTGATTTTTTGCAAAGTTATATTTTTTTGATTTCATTTCTAATCTAATATCAATATGGTTGTGTTTGGGTAAGTCTTTTGTTTCTTCACATAAAAGAGAATATCAAGGGTTAGATTTTAATTTTGGGCATGCCTTTGCCCACGTTAACGCTACGCGTAGGTGTACAAGGTCGGTGTGCTGCGGGCTACATGCGAAATACCCAGACCTTTGCGCAGCAAGGAGGCACGCCCAAAAGAACAAAAAAGTATTCTTAACTTTTAGCTACTAATTCTGCTTGCACTACTAACTCCGCAATATCAAATACTTGTGTTTGAATTTGCTCGTTTTCAAATTTCTTCTTTTTGACGCCATCGGTCATCATGGTCATGCAGAAAGGACAAGCTGCAGCAATAATATCAGGTTGTAAAGCTAGCGCTTCCTCGGTGCGTTCAATGTTAATTTCTTTTTTGCCCTTTTCGGCTTCTTTGAACATCTGTGCTCCGCCTGCGCCGCAACATAGCCCATTTTGCTTACTGCGTTTCATTTCTACTAAATCTGCATCTAACTGTTGTAGCACTTCTCTTGGAGCTTCATAAACTTCATTAGCCCTGCCTAAGTAACAAGAGTCATGGAACGTAATTTTTTTACCTTGAAAAGCCCCCTCTTTTACAGCAATCCTTCCTGTTTTGAAAAGTTCATTGATAAATTCACTATGATGCATAACTTCATAGTTACCGCCTAATTCAGGATATTCGTTTTTGATAGTGTTAAAGCAGTGCGGGCAAGCCGTAACTACTTTTTTAACACCGTAACGGTTCATGGTTTGAATGTTGGTCATGGCTTGCATTTGGGCTAAGAATTCATTTCCTGCGCGTTTGGCAGGGTCGCCTGTGCAAGTTTCTTCTAACCCTAAGACAGCAAAATCAATATTGGCAGCCTTTAGAATTTGGGCAAAGGAACGAGTAACGCGTTTGTATCTATCATCAAAGGAACCTGCACAGCCTACCCAAAATAAAACTTCGGGGGTTTTACCTTGTGCGGCATAATCTGCCATAGTGGGAATATTCAAACCTTCTGCCCAAGCAAAGCGGTCTGAGGGTGGAAAAGCCCAAGGTGCGCCATTATTTTCAATGTTAGACATCATGGTATTGAGGGCAGAGGGTGCTTCTGAACGTTCCATGACTAAATGTCGACGCATGTCTATAATGGTAGATACATGGTCAATATTGACAGGACAAGATTCTACACAGGCATTGCAAGTAGTGCAAGCCCAAAGTTCTTCGGGGGTAATTCTATCTAATAAGGAAGTATTTTCGTGATGCTGTGGATTTTTGAGCAATATATCCCCTACACTTTCCACAGTATCCCGAATGTCCATCATAATTTTACGTGGGCTAAGCAGTTTTCCTGTGATATTAGCAGGGCATACACTAGTGCAGCGTCCACACTCTGTACAAGTATAAGCATCTAAAATAGCTTTCCAAGATAAATCTTGAACTTCACGCACACCTAGGCGTTCGGGCATATCTGCGGGCGTGTGATTAGGGTCAATCATAGCTTTGACCTGGTCGGTAATTTCAGGCATGGTGTTGAGTTTGCCTTTGGGCGTTAAACGGGAATAGTACACATTGAAGAAGGCTAAAAAGATGTGAATATGTTTAGATTTAGGCAGGTAGTTCAAAAAGAGTAAAATTCCCAAGATATGTATCCACCAATTTATTTTTTCAAATACATAAGCTTGGGTTGTGGTCATGCTGCTAATAGCTTGGGCAATTAAACTACTAAACGGATAAATTCCTGCATATTGTTCGCCTGTGCTAGTGCAACGTTGAATATAGCCTGCATTCATGAACATAAAAGCTAGCATGATGACAATTTCAAATATGAGAATGAGATTAGCATCTGTGCGAGGAAAAGAGGTCATTTCTACCCCTGTAAAGCGTTTGACTTTGAGTACATTTCTACGAACGAGAAAAACACTGCAAGCAATTACGGTAAGTATCGCTAAAGTATCCCCCATTGCCATAACTACATCGTAAAAGCTGCCCAAGAATTTTAATACGTGGTCTGTGCCAAATATGCCATCAATGACAATTTCAGCAATCCAAATGTTGATAATAATGAAAGCTAAATACAAAATAAAGTGCAAAATAGCCACAGGTATATTTGTAAACATTTTACTTTGTCCGAAGGCTACTCGCCGTAAGAGTTTCAAACGCTGCTTTTTGTTATCCTTACGGTCAAGAGGTTTACCGATATGAATGAATTTATGTAACCTTTTAGCCTGCAAAATAAAATATACGATAGATGCAGTAAAGATGACTGTAAAAACAATTTGACTGATTATATTCATACTACAGTCTGCTATTAGTAAAGCAAAAGTAGTTTTTTTACTGTATTTGTAAAAAAATTTTTTAGGTTTGAGTTCATTTAGGGCAATTTTTACACAATAAATGAAGTAAGCAGGATTAAATATTGCTTTACAATAATTTGATTTACAGAAAGTAATCAGAGATAAAATTGGTTTTTCAAAAGAGCTGGGGTTTGTGGTAGGAATTTGACCAATGTATGCGTAAAGGCAACGATACTTATGTTATTGAGCCGCGGTTCTGAATAAGCTAGGTTAAGATTGGCTACCTTTGAATGTAAAAGCATAGAATTGCTACAAACCATGTAATATTTTTGAAAAAATTTTGTTTTAGTAAAATAGAAAAGCTATCAAGCATAGATGATTATGAGGAAGTTAGGTCAGAATATTTTAAAAATTAAAATGATTTTTTGAGGTTAGATGCGTTGGTTTAATTGAGGTTTATTTTGTATTCGGTATAAGGTTTTGAAAAAGTTTTGAGAGGGTTTTTAGTTTGTTGCGTGAGGCATGCGGAGGGCGTGCGTTAGCACGGTGCGGAGCGAAGCGAAGCACCGAAGCGATAGCGTAGCCCGTAGCACGCCGACCTTGCCCACACAAGCGCAAGCGAAGTGTGGGCAAGGGCACGCCCAAAATAAAATTAAAACAAAACAAACTTCGAACACAATACCCCTATAACTTATCTACCTCGGTTTTACCTATCTTTGCACTGTGATTCGTTTTATAGCCTTTTGGGCAGGGTTAACTTTATCTTTTTGGACTATTGCACAAAGGGATAGCATAACCTTTACTACACAAAAAGATACTCTCAACGTCAATCAAAATGAAGACTTTAAGTCAAAAGTAACTTACAAAGCCAAAGACTCCATCATTTTTGAAGTAGATAGAAAAATCATCCACTTGTATAAAAACGTCGTGGTAAATTATGAAGATTTAGAACTCAAATCGGACTACGTGCTTATCAATTACGGGGAGAATACAGTTATTGCAGAAGGATTGCCCGATTCAACAGGTAAAATACAAGGTAAGCCTCAAATGAAAGATGGCGACCAAGTATATTACGCAGATAAAATTATCTACAATTTCAAAACCCGAAGAGGTAAAGTATATCAGGTACGCACACAATTAGACCAAGATCAATTTATCCAAGCAGAAGCATTAAAACGAAGTAATGAAGCTAACGGAGTATATTATATCAAAAACGGCAAATTTACTACCTGTAATGCCGCTCAACCGCACTATTATTTTTTGTCTAAAAAAATGAAGGTCATTCCGAATGATAAAGTTGTAACAGGACCTGTACAAGCTCACATTGAAGACGTTCCTTTGCCCATCATCTTGCCATTTGGGTATTTTCCTAATAAGCCTGGGGGTAAATCAGGGATTCTATTTCCCATGTACGGCGAAAGCGTGCAACGTGGCTTTTTTCTACGAGATGGGGGCTATTATTTTGCTATATCCCCTAAAATGGACGCAGCTATACGCGGAGATGTGTATTCCAAAGGGGGGTTTGGTTTAAGAGCTACCACTAACTACAAAATTATTCAAAAATTGGACGGAAGTTTTACCGCAGACTATCAATATGTACCTAAAAGTAAGCCCGAAGATATTATTCAAGCTAATGAATTCAAATCTTTTACCGTACGTTGGAGTCATAGCCAACCGCTTAGCCCCACCGCAAGATTTACAGCTAATGTCAATGCAGGAACTACCAACTACAATCAAACTGCGAATAACCCCGAAGTCAATTTAGTCAATACGCTGCAATCTTCTGTTTCTTTTTCAAAGTCTTGGACAGGTAAGCCGTATTCTTTTTCAGCCAATCTGACACATTCCCAAAATAATGCTACTAAAAACGTAACTCTCGGAATTCCTGACATCAATTTTTCTCACAGTCGTATCAATCCTTTTAAGTCTAAAAACAGTGTCAAAAGTCATTGGTACGATAATATCGGAATTGCTTACAACGCTACTTTACGCAATCAAATTTCTGGACCTGATAGTATAGTTTTTTCTTCTCGCTCGCCAAGACTTTTTCAACATGGAGTAAATCATACTATCCCCATAGATGCGAACTTCAAAATATTTAAATATCTCACTTTTACACCTACTTTTACCTATCAAGAGCGATGGTACACACAGCAGTTCATTCATTCTTTTGATTCTGTGGCTAATACAGTAGTCATAGACACGTTGAGGGGTTTTTATATGCTGCGCAGCTTTAATACAGGAGTTTCTCTCAATACTGCTTTATATGGTACAAAGCTATTTCAAAAAGGGCGTTTAATGGGCATACGGCATGTAATTTTGCCCAACCTATCGTTTAACATTGTTCCTGACTACTCAAATAGTTTTTGGAATTATTACGGTAGATACAAAAATACCGCAGGGGTTGAGGTTAAATATCCTAAGTACAACGGCATATTTGGTACGGTAAGTAGTGGTAGGCAGCAGAACATCAGCTTTAACCTAAACAACACTTTGGATATTAAAGTTAAGCAAAAAGTATTGCAAAACAATGAGACTACCTATAAGCCCAAGAATATTCCTATTTTGGAAGGCTTTTCAGTAAGTGGTACATACAATTTAGCCGCCGATTCTTTGCGATTATCGCCAATAGCTGCTGCTGCTCGTACGCGTATTTTGAACGTGATTAACCTTGCTGCCAATGCAAACTTTGACCCTTATCAATCGGATACCTCGGGGCGAATTCGTTACAATAGGTTAGAAATTTCGCAATGGGGCTGGCAAAAAGGTAGAGTGGCGCGTTTAGTAAACGCAGGATTAGCCGTAGGTATTGCTCTTAGCGCAGACCTGTTCAAAAATAAAGGCAACTCTACTATAAACACAGAAGCACAGTATTTTTATACTACTCGTTACGTAGATTTTGATGTAGCTTGGACTTTTACAGCCAATTATACTTTACAATACACACAGCCTGGTGCGCCATACACTAGCAATGTAAGTCATCAGCTTAATTTTTCGGGGGATATTAACCTTACGCCCAAGTGGAAAATTGTAGGCAATTCAGGATTTGATTTTACTCAAAAGCGGCTATCTTATACTAATTTGTCTTTTGTTCGGGATTTGCATTGTTGGGAACTTCGTTTTAATTGGATTCCTTTGGGTATTTATCAGAGTTATACGTTAGAATTTAATATCAAGTCTTCTTTGTTGAGAGATGTGAAAATAAGTCGTAAGCGTAACTGGTTGGATAATTATAGGTAGTTTAGGTAGGTTTGAATGATAAAATTTTTTTGAAAAAAGAGGTAAGGTTTTTGGGTATTGATAGTTTAATTTTTTTGGGGGCCCCGCGGGCGGGGGGGCCAAAAAAACTCAATAAACTCTAAATCCCTAAAAAAATTATGCTTGATTTTCCACAGACATACGAAGTGCCTTAGCAGCACTAACCATTTCCGTCAAAGCTTTCTTAGTCTCTTCCCATTGGCGAGTTTTCAAACCACAATCAGGGTTGACCCAAAGCTGGTCAGCAGGGATAACAGCTTTGGCTTTTTCTAATAAGTGTATCATTTCATTTTTAGAAGGTACTCTGGGTGAGTGAATGTCATATACGCCGGGTCCTATTTCATTCGGATATTTGAAATCTGCAAATGCTTCTAAAAGCTCCATTTGCGAACGAGAACACTCAATCGTAATGACATCTGCATCCATCTCTGCTATTTCTTGTATAATGTCATTAAATTCAGAGTAGCACATGTGCGTGTGAATTTGTGTTTCATCTTTTACCCCTGATGAAGCAATTCGGAATGCTTTTACCGCCCATTGTAGGTACTCTTTCCAATCGGCTTTTCGTAAAGGTAGCCCTTCGCGAATAGCAGGTTCATCAATTTGAATAACCTTTATTCCTGCTTTCTCTAAATCCATTACTTCATCGCGAATAGCTAACGCAATTTGCATACAAGTTTCAGAGCGAGGTTGATCATCTCTTACAAAAGACCATTGCAGTATTGTAACAGGTCCTGTTAGCATACCTTTTACAGGTTTCTGCGTTAAAGACTGCGCATAAGAAGACCAATATACAGTCATAGGTTTTGGGCGAGCCACATCACCGAAAATAATAGGGGGCTTTACACACCTGCTTCCATAGCTTTGTACCCAACCATTTTGTGTAAACGCAAAACCTTCTAACTGTTCCCCAAAGTATTCTACCATGTCATTTCGTTCAAATTCGCCATGTACTAAAACATCAATACCTATCTCTTCCTGCCAACGAATAGCTTTTTCAATCTCCGCTTTGACTAGTTTATCATACTCTTCCTTGCTAATTTCACCTTTTTTTAGTTTTGCCCGCCATGAACGTACTTCCGCAGTTTGTGGAAATGAACCAATAGTTGTAGTTGGAAATAAAGGTAAGTTAAGAGCTTTGCGCTGCTTTTCTCTGCGAATTGAAAAAGTGCTGCTTCTTTTTGCATCGTTTTCAGTTATTTGCTGTACTCTTTCTTTTACTTTCTGATTATGTATAAGTTGAGAATTTTTTCGGCTTTCAATAGCTGATTGATTAGCTTTTAGCTTTTCTAATGCGGAAGAATGTTGAGTGGTGGCAAGCTCTTTTAAGGTTACTACTTCCTCAATTTTTTGTTTAGCAAAAGCTAACCATTGTTTTATTTCAGGATTTAACTGAGTCTCAAAGTCTAAATCACAAGGGGAGTGAAGTAATGAGCATGAGGGAGCAATCCAAACGCGATCTTGACCTATTCTACTTACTGCTTTCCCTATCAATTGTAATGACTTTTCAAAGTTATTTCTCCATACATTTCTGCCATCTACTATGCCGAGCGATAAAATTTTATCCTTCGGTAGTGCGTTCAAAACTTCGTCTAATTGTTCAGGACTGCGAACTAAGTCAATATGTAGAGCAGAAACAGATAAAGACACTGCTAACTCTAAATTATCTCTCAATCCTTCAAAGTATGTTGCAATTAAGGTTTTAAGAGCAGGAAATGATTTTTGTATTTCTGAATATGCGTACTTGAAAGCTTCTTTTGCTTTTGGTTCAAGATCCAAAACCAAGAAAGGCTCATCAAACTGAATCCAACCTACCCCTTGCTCTACTAAGGATTTGAGTATTTGAATGTAGACAGGTAACAAGTTTGTGATTAAGTCAATACGGTCAAAGTTTGAGTCTTTTTCCTTGCCTAATAGCAAATAAGAAACAGGACCTATAATAACTGGTTTTGTATCAATTCCTGCTTTTTGGGCTTCTAAAAACTCTTGTAGAATTTTATTTGAAAATAGCTTGAAGGTTTGATTTTTTTGAAATTCAGGAACAATGTAGTGATAGTTAGTATCAAACCATTTTGTCATTTCCATGGCAGTGATATCCCAACCATTTTTTTGGTATCCTCTTGCCATGGCAAAGTATAGGTCAAGTTCGTGAGTGGATTGAGTGAGAAAGTTATGGTAGCGTTGAGGAATAGCCCCTACTATAAGACTCATGTCTAGCACTTGGTCATAAAAAGAAAAGTCATTAGAAGGGATGATATCTATTCCTATCTGTTTTTGCAATTGCCAATTTTGTAGGCGAATCTTTTTTCCTACTTCTATCAATTGGTCTATGGATATTTTTCCTGCCCAGTATTGTTCACAAGCTTGCTTTAGCTCTCTGTTGCTACCAATTCTTGGATAGCCAAGGTTTTGCGTTTGCATTTTAGTTAGATTATTAGATGCACGCAAAGATAAAAAATACAGTACAAACTTACATAATCGCACTTAAAACTCTTTATGAGCAACAGTTATATTCTGCCAACTCCACAGTAAAAAATATCAAAAAACGCATATTCACTTTTATGCTTATTTATGCTTATCCAAACAAATTACATTTTGTTAAAAAACTATTTATTGTATCGCTTTGAGATTATGTTCGTTCCAAGCTTTTTGTATCGCTGATTTTTGTTCTGATGTAAGTTCTTTACTACTGTATGCTTTGGATAAATAATTTTTAGCCAGCTTTTTATCTGCACCTTTGTATCGTTCATCCAATAGAATAAAACCAAATTCCATTTGAGCTAAGGAATGATTTTGGTCAGCAGCTTTTTGATAGTATAAAGCCGCTTTCTCTAAATTTTTATTTGTCCCCTCTCCATTTTGATAACACCTGCCAACGTAGTAACAAGCTTCTGGATGATTTTTTTCTGCCAATTCCTGCAAAATTTTAAAACCTTTACCTTTGTTTCCTGTACCTGCTTTACCTTGCAAATACAATATACCCAATCTCAATTGAGCAGGTTCATGTTTTTGTACCATTGATTTTTGGTAGTATTGAACAGCTTTTTCTATACTAATAGGTGTTCCTTTACCTTCTTCGTGCAAAACTCCACAAATGTACTGGGCTTGTGCATCCCCTAATTCCGCCAATTTTTGATACCAAAAAAACGCTTTTTCGTAGTTTTGACTTACACCTTTGCCTGTGTAGTAGCTCTCTGCAAGAGTTTTTTGCGCATCCGCATAGTTTTGCATAGCAGCAGTTTCTAACAAAGTGATAGCTTTTGCAGTATCTTTTGACGCACCAATTCCATTAAGCAGCATAAAACCTAGTGCGTTCATAGCTTTGATATTTCCCTTTTCCGCTGCCTTTTGATAATACTTGACCGCCGAAGCATCATTTTTGGCTACGCCTTTGCCTGTACTGTATAAGTATCCTAAATTGTATTGTGCTTCTGCATCTCCTTGTTCAGATGCTTTGAGTAGCCATTGCGCAGCTTGTTGAAATTGTACTTTATCCATTAAACATAAAGCCAAAGCAACTTGTGCATCCACATCTCCCTCTTGGGCTAACTTCTCATACTTCTGATAGCATTCTCTATCCGCTTGTGCCTGTAAGCTTGTGTGTAACAAATAAATTCCTACGCATAAAGCAAAACAAACTTTCATAGTCTAACGAGAATACGCTGAACAAAAGTACAGTTTTTTAAATAAAAAGAAAACCGACATAAGCTTTGGCGTACTGCAAAAAGTTGAGTTAGTAGTGTAAAATAATGTTTTGCTTGGCTAATCTTGAATTGAAAAAGCAAATACCTATCTGAAACAAATCTATGCTTAGAGTTACCTTTGGGTGAGTGTAAATGTACTTCCAAGCCCTGCACATTCCTTTTGACCAATGGATATCATCAAAAATAAGCAGAGTACCTGCATGAACGTGTGGTAAAATAAGAGTAAAATATTTTTGTGTGGCTTCAAAAGTATGGTTCCCATCTACAAAAACAAGGTCAATGTACGAATGTTTTTCAAGAATCTGCGGTAACACATTTTCAAAACTACCTTGAATTAGAATGAGTTTGGTAGAATCAAAATCAGATAGACAACTTTGGGCTATTTGTAACCGTTGTGGCGAACCTTCTATGCTGTAAAAGTGTGTTCCTGTAAAGTCATGGCACAAGTATCTTGTGCTTATTCCAAAGCAAGTGCCTAACTCTATCATAATTTGGGGCTTGAAGTAGCGTACAATTTGATGAAGAATATGCCCATACTTGGGGACAATAGAAGAAGTTTTAGCTACTCGAGCCACGGTTTCTGTACCTGAGTTCTTTCCCGTTCCTAAATCGTGTTTGGCAAGCTGACTTTTATTTGCATACAGTTGTCTTAAAATAGGCAAAATGTGTGTTTGATAGAGCATATCTTTACGTGCAGGCTGAATAACATTTTGCCAAAATTCAAACACAAAAGGCGAGTGAATGTTATAGACTGTATCCGCAAAAAGGTGGTAGATAAACCATTCTTTTAGTCTAAACAGTGTATTCATTTGAAGTTTGTGCTATAAAATACTGTTGGCTACAAAATTGTGGATAGTCTGAAAAAAAGTTAGTGGGCTTCACGGTTGCAAAAGTAAAAACAAACTCATCATTGTGGTATTGAGTAAACATTTTCATTTGTGGGTTTTGTCCAAGCTATGAAAGCATTTTAATGGATAAGAATTTTATTTATTTTTTGGGCGTGTCCCTTGCTGACGCAAGGGTCGGGGCATTCCGCACTGCGCTTCGCTACGGTGCTTCGCTAACGCTTCGCACTGCCCTT
>JANWVW010000070.1 GCA_025056095.1 Bacteroidia bacterium | reverse complement strand
AGCGCAGCACCGAAGCGTCAGCGCAGCCCGTAGCACGCCGACCTTGCCCACACAAGCGCAGCGAAGTGTGGGCAAGGGCACGCCCAAAAAATTAAGAAAATAAAAACTGAATATCTTCCACACTAAGTTGCTTAGCAAAACTGGATTCGGTAATAATCAAATCTTCAATGAGTTGCTTTTTGTGCTGCTGAATACTGGCAATGCGCTCCTCTACGGTGTCCAAAGTAATCATTTTGTAAGCAAATACTGTTTGATTTTGTCCAATACGATGCGCTCTGTCAATAGCTTGGGCTTCTACGGCAGGATTCCACCAAGGGTCTACAATAAAAACATAATCCGCAGCAGTAAGCGTGAGCCCTACACCTCCCGCTTTGAGAGAAATTAAAAATAATCGGGTTTCTTCTTGCTGCTGAAATAAATCTACCTGCCTTTGCCGTTGATGCTGTGGGGTTTGTCCATCTAAATAAGCGTAAGTAATACCAAGTGCATCAAAACCTTGCCGCAACAAAGTGAGCATCTTCACAAATTGAGAAAAAACCAATACCTTGTGTCCTTCTGAAATTAGATTACATACATTTTCTATAAGCAGGTCGTACTTTCCTGAACTTTCAGCATAGTCTTCAAATACCAACTTGGGATGATTAGCGACTTGTCTAAGCTGGGTAAGACCTTGCAAAATGTTAAACTTGGTTTTGAGAATTCCTTCCTCTTCTATTTGCTTAAAAATCAAATTGCGGTAATACTTTTTGACCTCATCATACAATTCGCGTTGTTTGTCTGACATTTCACAATATAAAACTTGCTCTACTTTTTCAGGTAGGTCTTTGGCTACTTGCTGCTTAGTTCTGCGCAGTAGAAAGGGCTTGAGTAAGGTTTTAAGTAATTGTGCTTTGTAGGTATCTTTGTTTTTTTCAATGGGAATAGCAAAATAATTTTTGAAAAAAGTTGGTTCGCCGAGCAAATTTGGATTTAAGAACTGCATTTGCGAATATACGTCCATAGTAGAGTTTTCTATCGGCGTTCCTGTTAAAACTAGTTTATAGTTAGCTTGTAGCTTTTTAACACTCTGTGCTGCCAAAGAGTGCATATTTTTGATATTTTGGGCTTCATCTAAGATTAAGTAATGTAAAGGAATTTTACTCAAAAAATCTGCATCGTTGCGGACAATTCCGTAAGTGGTTAGAATTAAATCGTAGTACAAAAAGCGGTGGTAATTGTATTTTTCTCTATCTGGACCGTTGTGGATGATTATTTTAAGGTGCGGTGCGAATTTGTATAATTCTCTTCGCCAATTTTCTAATAGAGAGGTGGGCATCACAATCATGCTGGGAAGTTGAGCGCCGAGTTCTTTTTCTTTGCATAAAAGGGCTATGGTTTGAATAGTTTTACCTAGGCCCATATCATCAGCTAAGCAGCCCCCTAAACGATATTTTTTCAAAAAATAAAACCAATCTAAACCTGCTTGTTGATAGGGGCGCAGTTCCGTTTTGAACTCTTTGGGAGGAGACACAGGTTCTATTTTCTCAAAATTCTCTACTAAATGCCGTATCTTTTCTTTAGTAGGGCGAGCATCCAACTGTTGTATATCCTGCACAATGTAACTATGATAGTGCGATAAGCGAATTTCATCTTCTACCTCATTTTTTTCTGCTAATTGAAACATTATTTCTAACTTGGAAAACCACTCTTGGGGTATAATGGCTACGCTGCCATCAGGCAATTTATATTCAGGAATGCGGTTAAGAATATGTTTTCGTAATTTTATCAGTGGAATTTGAAATTCGCCGAACTTAACTATGGCACGGATGCCAAACCAATCAGTATTTTGCTGCGCTTCTATGTAAATTTGAGGATATTCTAACTGCAATACAGGAAATTTATCCGATGGAATTTGAATTACTTGTATGTTTTTTGTTTTTAGCCACACATAAAGCTCATTTATTTTAGCTAAGCCTTGTTCACGGGGTAAATACAATGCACTACCTACTAAATTCTGCGAAAACTGTTTTTGTATTTGTTGGTAAATTTCTTTCTCAGCATGGTTATCACGATAAACTTTGATAAAGTGATAAGTATTGTTTTGTTGAGTAAGTTCTACTTTTACACTACTGTCAGGACTGATATCATACTCAAAATTGCCATATTTTACCTTGAAGTAAAGATTTATTTGATGTTCATTAGGTTGAGAAAGTTCTAAAATAAATTGAGGTTTTTCTTTGTGTTCTGTAATCTCAAAACCTTTGGCAAAAACATCGTGCTGCGCAATCAAATTACGGACAAACTTATCGTAGAATATGGCTTCTTGTTTAGCATCAATTATCATTCGGTTTTTTTTAGTGAAAGGTATTAGCTTCTGAATGTCCACTTGTGGATCAACTTTATACAGGTTTGTGTCTACTAAAATGTAACCAGGCTGATAAAGTAGAATTTTGGTTTGATGCGCATGCAGTTGAATATTATATTCATTGTTGTATCGTAGGGTAGGGTAGTAATGTGTATTTTGTTCATTTTTGAAAAAGTGAAAACGAACTGTGGCATAATGGGGTTTGAAATTGACTTTTTTACCTGCGGGGTAACCATCGGAATCCATGATATACAGATTTTTGTTTTCTAACAAGGGTAAAATGAGCGACATTTGTTTATGAAGCAGCTGTCTAATATACTGTTCTCGGGTTTCGGTGTGGTACTTAGCACTGAAAAATTGTTCAATGGAAAGGTCTTTTCCTATGGTTTTGCGGACTAATGAACTCCATTGGATATGTTCTATCAGTTCTATGATTTTTTTGTCAGTTTCGTCTAAATACGGTTCAAAGTCTACTAAATTTTGCTTGTTGATTTTGCGGGCTACCAAGCTAAGCGTATTATCGGAACGGACATTAACCAAATGGGCAGAAATTAAACAGCCTAATGGAGCTTGCTCATATATGCTGTAAATAACTGCAAATTCCTGCTTTTCATTGAGGTTAGACATAAAGAATACTGCAAAACTACTATATTACGCAAAGAAGTGCAAATGATTAGCATTGCAGTAAAAACATTATTTAAGTTTTATACATCAAAAATGTTGTCAGGGTCCTCTTGACAAGTTTGATATTTTGTTATATCTTTGCAGCACAATTTTGGTTCGAGATGTGGTGCAGTGGTAGCACACCTGCCTTGGGAGCAGGGGGTCGTGAGTTCGAATCTCGCCATCTCGACGTTAAGCAGAGAACCTGGCAAAAGTCAGGTTCTTTTTATTTTTTGCTATCTTGCATACGAAATTACTCAAATGTATGAAAAAATGGTTTAATTGTTTCTTCTCATGTTTATTTGCGTGCAGTTTTGCTCAACAGCCCATCCCTGCTCCCCCACAATCCGCGCCTATTTGGATAAAGCAAGGTATTTTGCATACTGCATCAGACAAAGGTACTTTTGTAGGCGATATATGGATAGAGAATGGTAAAATTACTCAAATAGGTACTGTTCAAAATCCATCAACGAACGCAATAGTTATTGAAGCACAAGGTAAACATATTTATCCAGGGTTTATTGCCCCAAATACTATTTTAGGATTAGCAGAAATAGAAGCAGCAAGAGCTACTCGTGATTATGCTGAAGTGGGTAATATTACTCCAAATGTACGTACTCAGATTGCTTACAATACTGATTCTAAAATCATTCCTACGGTTCGCTACAACGGTATTTTAATCGCCCAAGTGGCTGCCACAGCAGGACTAATTTCAGGATTATCCTCTATTATGTATTTAGAAGGCTGGAACTGGGAAGATGCCACACTTAAACCAAACGATGCCATGTATATCAATATACCTTCGTTCAAAATATACGGAGAGGATAAAGAAGGTAAGCAAAAAGAAAATCAAGATAAAAGTGTAAAAGAACTGTTCAAAGCATTTGAAGAGGCTTATGCTTACGCAGTAGCTAAAAAAGCTAATAAAATCACTCAAACTGACCAACGTTGGGAAGCAATGATTCCCGTTTTTGAACAGAAAATTCCTGTTTTTGCCCGCGCTAATGAACTTAAACAAATTTACCTTGCATTGGAGTTAGCAGAAAAGTATTCTCTCAAATTGGTTTTAGTAGGCGCAAGTGAAGGCTCGAAAATTGCCAAAATATTAGCAGATAAAAAAATACCTGTCGTGTTAGAACGCATACACAGTCTACCTGACCATGAAGATGAAGATATAGACCTTCCATTTAGAAAACCTAAAATTCTTCATGATGCAGGCGTAAAGTTCTGTCTATCTCTGGAGGGTTTTTGGCAGCAAAGGAATTTGCCTTTTTTAGCAGGTACTGCTATTGCTTATGGTCTACCTGCCGAAGAAGCACTTAAATCTATTACTTTACATGCCGCTCAAATTCTAGGTATAGCCGATAGAGTGGGTAGTTTAGAAGTAGGTAAAGAAGCTACCTTAATCATGACCGAAGGCGATGTATTTGACATGAAAAGTTCTACTCTCTACAAAGCTTTTGTGCAAGGTAAAGAAATTCAACTGACCAGCATTCAAACTGAGTTATACCAAAAATATAAGCAAAAATATCAACTTAAACCTTAAAATTTATGAAGCCATTCGTTTTTATCCTGCTGATCGGACTTGCTGTGCACACTTTTGGACAAACTTTAACCCAAACTATAAGGGGAACGGTATTAGACAAAGAAACACAAACTACTTTGCCTGGTGCTATCGTAATATGTACCAAAAATAATGATACTACTATCATAGCCCATACTACCACAGAAACAGAAGGTACGTTCAGACTTACACAAATTCCCATAGGGCGTGTAGATGTAATAGTAAAGTTAACGGGCTATTATCCCGCAGTATTAAAAGGAATTGTATTGACTTCAGCCAAAGAAACCGTGCTTACCATAGAATTAGAAGAGCAGATTACTCAAACTAGCGAAGTAATTGTAGAGGGAAATAGTAAAGACCAAGTAAATAATGAAATGGCTTTAATTAGTACGCGTACATTTAGTATAGATGAAACTAGTCGTTACGCAGGTACCAGAGATGACCCAGCTCGTATGGCAAGTAATTTTGCAGGTGCGCGGGGCGGTGATGACTCTCGTAATGACCTTATTATCAGAGGAAATAGTCCATTGGGCGTGCTATGGCGCTATGAAGGCATTGACATTCCTAACCCTAACCATTTTGCTTTATTTGGAACCACAGGCGGTTCCGTTTCAATGCTTAACAATCGTGTTTTAGCTAATTCCGATTTTATGACAGGTGCTTTTACGGCAGACTATGGTAATGCCATTGCCGCTGCTTTTGATGTACGTATGCGCAATGGGAACAATGAAAAATATGAATTTTCAGGACTTATTGGCGTGTTAGGTACAGAATTACTTGCTGAAGGTCCTTTCAAAAAAGGAAAAAAATCCTCTTTTTTGGTCAACTATCGTTATTCCACAGTACAGATATTAGAGAAATTAGGTATCCCTTTTGGTGTATCAGGAACACCATACTATCAGGATATTACTTTTAAGCTTAATATGCCCACTAAAAAAGGTGTTTGGACAGTATTTAATCTTGCAGGAAAGAGCGATATTACTATACTAGAAAGCAAACGCGACACTAATGATTGGACTTTTGGTAGCACAGGTAGAGATAGGTATTTTGGTTCCAAAATGGGTGTTTTAGGTCTATCCCGTTTGCAGCACATTAACGAAAAAACGTATCTCAAATGTATTGCCGCAATTTCAGGCAGTGATATGTACAGCCGTCATGATACTATCAATCCTGTTGACAAAAAGGCTTCTCCCAACTACCGTAACAATTTTTGGCAGGTCAAACAAGATGTACATGCTTTTGTTCATCATAAAATTAGTGCTAAGCACAATATTCGTGTGGGCATAATGACCACAATTTGGCGATTACACTTAGTAGATAGTACTTACTACGGCGGTACGCGCAACCGATTTGTTACTGAAACCAACTTTCAAGGTGTTACAGGCATGCAGCAGAGCTACATAATGCTCAAAAGCCGTTTAACAGAGCAGATAACTACAAGCATTGGAATACATCAACAGTTTTTTGTATTTTCAAAAGAAAATGTAATAGAACCTCGTGCCAGTGCGCAATGGCAGTTCAAGCCTAAGCATAGCATACGCGTAGGATATGGACTACACCACCAAATTCAGCCTATTTATGTTTATTTTCAAACAAATGACGCAGGAGAGTATGTCCAAAAAAACTTAAAAATGTCTCGCAGTCATCATGTTGTAGCAGGTTATGAATGGAAGATTAACATTGCTTCTCGCTTACGAATTGAAACGTATTACCAAGCACTTTCACGCATTCCTGTAACGGATACCAGTTCCTCTTATTCATTACTTAATTTAGGGGCAAATTTTAGATTAGTAGCTCCGCCTACGGGATTAGTGAATACGGGAATTGGGCGAAACTATGGCATAGAATTCACTTATGAACGTTTCTTTTACAAGGGTTACTATTTGTTAGGTACGTTAAGCGTGTATCGTTCAGAGTATCAAGGTAGTGATAAAGTATGGCGGCATACGGCTTTTGATGGCACCTACATCAGTAATGTTTTGGCAGGTAAAGAGTGGAAAGTGGGCAAAAAGAAAACTACTATACTTGGGATAAGTGGGCGGGTTTCTGTGGCGGGCGGTATGCGTTATTCTCCCATTGACATAGAAAAATCTCGTCTAAAACGGGAAGCTGTGTATATTGATGAGCTTGCTTATACTTTGCAATTTCCTATGTACAGGCGTGTAGATATACGTTTGAGTGTACAAAAGAATACGACTAAGGTTACACACAAAGTTTCTTTTGATGCGGCGAATGTCTTTAATTTTCAGAATATTCTCACACAAAGTTATGATGTAACCACAGACCGGATTGTATACGAATATCAATTAGGATTTTTTCCTGTGTTAAGTTATACGATAGATTTTTAGTTTTTTGGGCGTGCCCTTGTGGGCTTTTGCCCACAAGGTCGGCGTGCTACGGGCTACGCTGACGCTTCGGTGCTACGCTGCGCTCCGCACTGGGCTAACGCCCACCCTCCGCATGCCTCACGCAAGGAATCTCTGAAAAAATCGTTTCCCTGTGTGTTATGCAAAGTTTTAGCTTGTAAGTACTTGTACTTCAAGCTTAAACAAGGTAAAGACATGATTGCACAGGTCATTTGCGTGAGGGGCATGGAGCATGCCGTTAGGCAGTGCGCAGCGTTAGCGAAGCACCGAAGCGAAAGCGCAGTGCGGAATGCCCCGACCCTTGCGCCAGCAAGGGGCACGCCCAAAAAATTACTTTTTAGACCTAATTACTGTATCATAACAAAAGGACCCCAGTAATAAGGTTCGGGATATTGTTTGCGTACCTCATACTGCGCTTTTATGAAGGCAGAGGACTTATTCATCTTTTTTTGCTGCCAATTCATATAAAATTTGAACATGAGTAACTGTGTGGCTTGGTCATCTACTTTCCACAAACTTGTAATAATACTTGCCGCACCCGCAATTTTTAAGGCTCTTTGTAAGCCATAAATTCCGTTCTCGTTAAATATACTCACTCCTGTTTCACAAGCAGATAGCGTAAATAGCTCAACGTGGTTTAATTCCATGTTCATAATTTCAAAAGCAGTTAGTTTTCCATCCTCTTCTGTACTTATATTTAAGTCCGTTCTCTTGCCATAATCCACAACCCCTGCTAATAAAATACCCGCATTGAGCATGCTAAACATTGGATTGTCGTTTTTTTGCATTTCAAAATATCCATGTGTAGCAACATGTAAAATATGGGCATCTTTAACAATTTCTTTTATTTTGCTTTCTGTAGCCTGCGCCCCAATAATAACGGTGCTATTTGGAATTATTTTTGCTATACTTAGCACTTCCTGCTCCGATCCAGGTAAAGGATATAGATTATCAAAAGTTCTCAAGCTATCTGGCTTAACGGAAATTGTGCTATTGATTTCAAAAGTAGGGTTCCCAACAAGGTAAGTTGTTTTTTTCGTATCTTTTTGATTTGAGTGCACCACGTTAAGAACCAGATTTTTTGTGTTAGTTAAATACGTAATTTCTATTTCATCCATAACATACGCTTTAGTAACAGGATTTTGTAGGGTATTTAAGTTAATAAGATGATACACTCCGTCGTTAGAAATATAAACTTTTTTGATACCTTGTAATCTTTCTTGAATGGGCTTCCAGAAAACATTGTAGCTGTGCGGGTCATGAATTTTGTGTCTTATACTTCGCTTGTAATTGACTAGGTGCTCTGTTTCTAAACGCTGACCGCCAGGAATAACAACCACATCAGGAGTGGGACAATTTTTTTTCAAAATCAGAATAAGATATAGTACTTCTTGTTCATCTTGTACGCGTATAATCTCAATTGCCGCTTGCTTAGCACTTAACTTAGCTTGAATATCTGCATAAGATACATTATCGTTCTCTTTTATGCTTTTGAAATCAGCGGCATATGAAAGTTTCTTTTCGTACTGATTAGAGAGAAGCACTAAGCTATCTAAATTAACTTTTCGTTTTTTTTGCTCATTTAATGTCATTGAAGTTATTTTCACAATTTCTTTTTGTAGGTTTTGCCATTTAAGAAATGTTTGAGTAAGGCTGGTATCATTGCTATTGAGCAAAGCTTTTCTAACTTTGTTAGAGCTATTGATAACCATTCCTTTGGTAAGATTAGCTACATCAAATGCTTTTTGTGCAAGCTGTGGGTTATGACTATGGCGAAGTGCTACGTGAAGATAAAATTCAGAAAGATAATCATTTAAGTTTCTTTGAATATAGCTTTCCTTATCACTTTGAGATAAGTTTGAAAAATTTTGTTTGATTTCTGCTATTTTGGCATCTATTATTTCCAAATATAATTTATCCGCTAAATCAACTTTATTTTGATTTTTATATGCTTTAGCGAGACTTTTTTTGAATGCACTCATTTGCGGATGATTGTCGGGAAATAGCTTTTTTGCATTGGCAATGATATCAACTAATAAGCTTTCAGCACTGGAAAAATTTTTTTCCGCAAAGTAGATTTCAGCTTGGTTATGGAGATATTTGATATGTTGCGGTCCTGATTTACCTTCATTTTTTTGTATTATTTCTATTGCGTTTTTGAGCTCTTTTTTAGCACTGTCTAATTTTTTTGTAAGAATATACAACGAAGCTAGGTTAGAACAACTTTGGGCATAATCTTGGCTGTTTTTTCCAAGTATCTTTTCTCTGATGTTTTTTGAAGTAGTGTAATAGTATTCAGCTAGTTTGTAGTTCTTTGTTCGGGCATACATAGCGCCAAGATTGTTACATACGAAAGCATATTCTTTAGTAAATTTTCTGCCATTATCAAGGTGTAATTTTTCAACCTTTTGGTACATTAGTATAGCTTCCTGAATTTTACCTTGGGCACTGTAAAGTGCAGCTATATTGTTACACGTATTAGCATACCTTGTATCTGCTTCACCTATGACCTCATACCTAATTTCCTTTGCTTTTTCATACAATTTTTCTGCCATTGGATAGTTTCCCATTCTTTTATAGCATAAAGCCATATTGTTTATAGTAGAAGCGAACTGCTCACTTTCACTCATGTTCTGCTCCTCCAGTATTAACAATGATTTTTGAAAAAGGGCTATTGCCTCATCACTCTTGCCTAACCCATCATACAAACAAGCTAGATTGTTGAACAAAGTAGAACGTTGAGATAATGAACGTACGCTATCGGGGTTAGGAAGATACTTTTTGTACACACCCTCTGCGGCTAAATACTTACCTTGCTCAAACAAACTTGTAAAATAATTATTTACAGTTTCACAAAAAATGTCTGTCTGCGCCAAGTTAGCAGCTTTTAATTTTTGAATACTGTATTGATATAAACTATCACAAAGAGTATAGCGTTGTTTTATATTGTATGCATACCCTAGGTGGGATATAAAAGTCAGGTAAGGCAAGCTACTTTCTGAATATTCTGCTTTGATAGCAGGTAAATGTTTTTTATACAAGAGAATTGCACTATCGGGGAAGTCTTCTACATATATTTTATATGCAATACTATCTATTTTTTGCCACGTTAGTTGTCCATAAGCAGTGGTAAAACGAAGCGCCAAAAAACATGTTAGTATGCGATAAAAAACTGTTTTCATCAGTGAAGTAATGAATTCCAGAATGTAAAAGATACTTCAAATTTAATAAAAAACTTTTAACGTTCCATAGTGGCTCTAATTTTTTTACAAGAAACAGATTGTTTTTTGAAGGAGGAGTAAATTTTCAACCTTTTGAGTATCCTTGTATAATCAAAACTTTTTATCTTTGTACTATGAAAGTTTTAGTGTGTAAAGAAAAAACTTTAATTGAATTAACTTTGTATAATACCCCTATATATCAAGACAATCAAGCAGAAATTTATCGCATTCAAAGTCCCAAAAGTTACACACAATTTTGTGTAAAACTCTATCATGCTCATCAAATTACACAAGAAAAAATTGAAAAACTCAAATACCTTTGCCAAAATAATCCTGTTCTGCAAATAAAGTCCCCTTGTTTAGTATGGATGCAAGATTTAGTGTATGACCTACAACACAATGTCAATGGCATTCTAATGCCTTATACAAAGGGCTACTCCGTAGCACATTTAAGCGAACCCAACTTCTCTACTCAAAAAATAAACCCTTCTGATATCTCTCAATATCAAAAATTTGACCGCAATCGTGCTAGTAGTTTCAAAGCAAGATTAACTGTATGCTATCACATTGCCACAGCTATTGCACAACTCCATGAAAACAAACAATACGTACATGGTAACCTCAAACCTGAACATTTTATTTTTAATTACGCAGGTAAAGCCTATTTAATAGATTTTGATAACGTACAAGTTATCAATAATGGCAAAAAACTATTTTCGGCTTTGGAATACAGTCCTGAATACCTACCTCCAAGTTATCAAAACATGGATATTCAAGCAGTAGTTTTGCGACCTTTTGTAGATGTGTTTAGTATGGCAGTGATATTTTACCACATTTTGGTAGGTATACATCCTTTTGCTGTGAGCAGATTTAAGCCACCGTATGAAAATATAAAAGATATTGCGAATGCTATTAAAGAGCGTTTATTTTGTTTTGGACAGAAGCGAACGTATTTTGAAGAAGTTTTAGTTGAACACGAACGCTTTACAACACTACCTCAACCTTTACAAGCTCTTTTTTTGGAAGTTCTGGATAAAGAAAACTTTGAAATAAGCGCCGCAGATTGGTCAAATACAATACATTCTTTATTGCCTTCTACCACCAGCGATGTAGAAATTCAAAGAAGCAGCGCTAAAATAAATAAAATAAATAAACCCATAACAGTCATGCCTTATTTTGATGAACAAGGTAAATACGGTTTTCGTACTGCCGAAGGTGAAGTAGTCATTCCTTGTAAATATGATTATGCTTGGGCTTTCAACGAAGGTTTGTCCAAAGTAAAATTAAATGACAAGTATGGATTTGTCAACCAAAATGGGGTGGAAATAGTACCTTGTAAGTATAACCAAACAGTTACGTATTTTAGTGAGGGACTAATAGCAGTAGAATTTAACGGCAAGTGGGGGTATATCAATAGGCAGGGACAGGAAGTTATACCTTGCAAATATGACAACATTGAGTATTTCAGAGAAGGGCTAGCTGTGATTAATTTGAAGGATAAATATGGATATGTTAACATGCAAGGGGAGGAAGTTATACCTTGTAAATACGACGAAGCTTCTGATTTTAGCGAAGGTTTTGCCCGAGTAAAATTAAACGGTAAATATGGTTATATCAATATACAAGGGCAGGAAATCGTACCTTGTAAATATGATTGGGTTTATGGTTTTTACAAAGGTTTAGCCAAAGTGGTATTGAACCATAAATATGGTTGTGTTAATACACAAGGGCAGGAAGTTATACCTTGTAAATACGAAAAAGATTTTAATTTCAAAGACGATTTAGCAGTAGTATGGATAAAAGGGAAGTATGGTTATGTCAATGTGCAAGGGCAGGAAATCACACCTTGTAAATATGATGGAGCTTGGGACTTTTATGAAGGGATAGCCCGAGTAAAATTAAATGGCAAGTATGGATTTATCAATCAAAATGGAGTGGAAGTAACCCCATGCAAATATGAAGACGCTCTAAATTCTGAGCAAGGTTTAGCAAAAGTCAAGTTAAACGAAAAATGGGGCTTTATTAACTCACAAGGGCAAGAAATAACACCTTGCAAGTACGATTGGATTTCTAGTTTTAATGAAGGTTTAGCAGTTGTTAAAAAAAATGGTAAAATGGGATTTATTAACCTACAAGGACACGAAGTTATCCCTTGTAAATATGATGGTGCTTGGCTTTTGATGGAAGGTTTAGCCCGAGTACAATTAAACGAAAGGTGGGGATACATTAACTCACAAGGAGATATAGT
>JANWVW010000069.1 GCA_025056095.1 Bacteroidia bacterium | reverse complement strand
CTTCAAGCTCAAACAAGGTAAAGACATGATTGCACAGGTCATCTGCGTGAGGGGCATGGAGCATGCCGTTAGGCAGTGCGAAGCGCAGCGAAGCACCGAAGCGAAGCGTAGTGCGGAATGCCCCGACCCTTGCGTCAGCAAGGGGCACGCCCAAAAAATAAAAGTTATTCACATTCATCCATAACCGCATATAAAAGCCCTGTATCTCCAGTTCATTCTTAACTTTGTACCAAATGGACGCGCTTGTAATTGTCGTTTGCATGGGACTTTACTTTGCAGTGCTCTTATCTATCGCATGGCTAACTACACGCAAAAAAACTATACAAGCACAACAGTTCTTTTTAGCCGATAAAAAAACTCATTGGACAATAGTTACCTTCGGGATGATAGGTACAACTATATCAGGTGTAACCTTTTTAAGTACACCTGGATTAGTCTATCAAGATAACTTTGCTTACTTACAGTTTGTTATCGGAAATGTAGTAGGATTTTGGATTATCGCATACATTTTACTGAAAGTTTATTACAAGTTAGGACTTACTTCTATTTATGAGTATTTGAAGTGGCGTTTTGGCAATAAAACTTATCATCTTGGGGCTTTGTTGTTTTTACTTTCTCGTACGTTGGGCGCATCGGCACGCGTGTATATCGTAGTTTTTACGTTACATCAAATAATATTGCATCAAATAGGCGTTCCTTTGTGGTTAGTAGGCGCCATTGTGATGATACTCATGTTAAGCTATACTTACAAGGGCGGAGTAAAAACTATTTTATGGACAGACCTTATTCAAACAGGTATTTTGATACTCTGTGTAGCGAGTATATTATATGGCTTTAAGCAACTTTTGCAACTTTCATGGATAGATATGCTCAAAAGTGCATATAAAACAGGTAAAATGCAAGTGTGGCACGGTGGAAGTCTATTGAATAAAAATAATGGCATATTTATGTTCGTTTCAGGAATGTTGACCACAATTGCTATGGTAGGATTAGACCAAGATATGATGCAAAAAAATTTAACCTTGAAAACCTATCCCGAAGCGCGCAAAAATATGCTGGTTTTTAGTTTCATCTTTTTAGCAATGAATTTCGTTTTTTTGTGCATTGGTGCTTTTTTGTATTTGGTTACTTTGCATCATCCTGAATTTAGTGTACCTACGGCAAAAGACAAATTTTTTACTCAAATTGTAAGCACGTATTTTGAGCCTCAATTTTTTTTCATTTTTGTAATAGGAATAATCGCCGCTACCTTTGCAAGTGCCGATGCTGCTTTAACTGCGCTTACTACTTCTTTTGCGGTAGATATTCTGAAAGTAAACGATAAATATACAGATCCATTTTTGCGAAAAAAGAGAGTATCTCAAATTCAGTTAGGTTTTGCAGCAGTACTTTGGTTGTGTATGTTGTTTTTTCAACTTTCTGAAAGTAGTATCATCAAAACTATATTTAAGTTAGCAGGATACACGTACGCTCCACTTTTAGCCCTATATACGTTGGGAATACTGACTAAAAGAACTTTATCCGATACTTTGATTATACGGATAAGTATATCTGTACCTTTACTTGTGGCTATTTTAGATATTTTTAGTCCTTTTGTAAGCTTTTGGATAGGATTAAAGTACAGTTTAGATTTTTATCATGTTTTGCTGCTGAACGCAGGAATAATTTTTATAGTCCTTTGGCTAAGCAGCCGAAGCACAAAGGTTGACTCTGTTTAGATATAGGAGTACAGATTATAGTCTATCAGATATGTTATTACGCTCACCAAAATTTTGCAAAACCTGAAATAAGTAATAAATTGCACGCAAAACTACCATTGGTATTATCTTTGTCAAGAATTAATTAAAAAACTATGAGACATTTTATCAAAATTGTTATTTTAGGTGGACTAATTGGCTTCTCAAGCCCTTATTTAGCACAGTCTATTGAATGGGACGTACTACTAGGTGGTAATAAAGCAGAGTATGTTAACAAAGTAATCGCCACAAAAGATGGAGGATGTATTATAGTAGGCTACACACAAAGCTCCGCCATAGGAGATATATCTAAAGAAAATAAAGGTTTTTATGCAAAGAATGATGGAATTATCACAGCAGATTATTGGATTGTTAAAATAGATGCGAAAGGTAACAAAGAATGGGACAGAAACTATGGTGGTACAGATGATGATTATGCATTTTCTGTTATACCTATTAAAGAAGGAGGATATTTTATTGGAGGATACTCTCGAAGCACACGCAGCAAAAATTCTGATTTGCAGCATGAAAACAAAGGCGATTTTGATTATTGGATACTCAAAACCGATGCTAATGGTAAAATTGTATGGGAAAACAATTTTGGTGGAAAGGATAATGAATACCTCAATGCTATGATACAACTCAAAGATGGAGGATTGTTGTGTATAGGTCGTTCTACTAGCTCTGCTTCTGGTGATGTATCTGCTAAAAATGAAGGCGGTTATGACTATTGGATGCTTAAAATAGACACACAGGGTAATAAAGTATGGGAGAAAAGTATTCCTAATACAGACTGGGACGGATATGCCAATATTTCCGTTGCTCCTACAAAAGATGGAGGATTTATTATCGCAGATCACGCTAACCGCAAGGATGGCAAACGTACAGAACCTGAAAAACCAGACCATGATGTGTTATTGATTAAGTGTGATAAAGAAGGAAATATAGAATGGCAAAAAACTTATGGCGGCATAGGCGAAGAAACGGCATCCGCAGTATTAGTAACATCAAAAGGGTACATTGTAGTGGGAACAACAACCAGCTCAAAAAATGGCGATATCTCTATGCAAAACAATGGTGAGGAAGACTGGTGGATCCTTGCCGTAGATAATAAAGGAAACAAACAATGGGATAAACTGTACGGCGGGCAAAAAAAAGACTTTGCTACCGCAGCAGCTATAACCGAAGATGGAAAAAATATTTTTGTAGGAGGATGGACTACCAGCTCTTTATCTATACCTGATGTTTCAGGTAAAAATGAAGGAGGAGCAGACTTTTTGATTATGAAGCTAGATGCATCGGGTAACAAAATTTGGGAACGTATGTTAGGTGGTGCCGATGAAGACAAAGTTTGCAGCATAATAGACACAGAAGACAAAGGCTGCATCGTAGCAGGTAACACTTATAGCAGTCAAAGCGGCGCAGTTAGGTCTAAAAACAAAGGCTCACAAGATATATGGGTAGTTAAACTCAAATGAAGTGCTTGCTTCAATGAATGAAGCCGAACTTAAACGGATAAAGTTACAAAAACTCAAGCGTACAGCTACTTTCTTACTGTTTTGTATGGTAATCCTGCTGCTTGCTGCACGTGGATTGCACTACTACTATCCAATAGACTTTTGGCAAGCCTTAGCAGCTTTTGCAGAAGCAGGTATGGTAGGTGCATTAGCAGACTGGTACGCAGTTACAGCATTATTCAAGCATCCATTAGGATTAAAAATTCCACACACTAACCTTATTGCGATAAAAAAAGACAAATTTGCTCTCAAAATGGGCGAGTTTATTCAGCAGCACTTTCTCAAAAAGGAAAGTATTGCACAAAAAATAAAAGAAATTGAATTTACTCACAGATTAGCACAATGGCTACAAGAGCAATCCAATCAACAAAAAATAATTACTGCCATTGAAAATTTTATTCCTCTCTATCTTGCCCAATTAGAAAAAAATGACTTAGACTCAAAACTGCAACAAGTTGTTATTGACTTTATCCAAAAATCAAATGCAGAGAATTACTTTTACCAACTGTTAGAAAAAATTATTACAGAAAAACACCACCAAAAGCTACTAGAAATAGCCTTACAAGCTATTATTTTACAAGTAGATAATCAGGAAAATCGTAAAAAGATACATGAACAAGTGAGTAAAAAATCCCCTGCTTTTGTACCTAAGTTTGTAGATAAAATTTACACGGATAGCTTTTTACAAGCCATCAAAAGCTTGGCGAATGAGATAAAGAATAACCCTAAACATGATATTCGCTACAAGTTTGATGAAAAGCTTTTAGAATGGATTGAAAAACTCAAAACTGCACCTGAGTATCAGCAAAAAGTTATCGCAATTAAGGAAATGATTGTACAAAATCCTTTCTTTCGGGAGCATACTCGCCAAGTATGGACAAAAGTAAAAGATTGGCTATTGGAAGAACTAAAAAAACCTCAAAATCAAGTACTTATACAAAAACAAATTCAAGAAATTTCGCAGAAGTTGATGCAAGATGAAACTCTTAGGCAAAAAATAGATGCTTGGTTACAAGTACAGATAGTACAAGTAGTAGAGTCTAATCAAGAAATAGTAAAGGAGCATATTTCCACCACTATTCGCCGTTGGGATTCTAAGTCTTTAGCCGAACAAATTGAATTGGAAGTAGGTAAGGATTTGCAGTACATACGAATTAACGGCACATTAGTCGGAGGAACAATTGGCTTAATTCTATATCTTACCACGGAGTTCCTTCCGAAGTGGATTAAAAATTAAAAGCAGCCCTTATAGTTTATGGGGCTAGATAAAATGTGCAGCAGGATGAGGTAACCTAAAAAATAGTTTTATTTTGGGCGTGCCCCTTGCTGCGCAAGGGTCGGGGCATTCCGCACTACGCTTTCGCTTCGGTGCTTCGCTGCGCTTCGCACTGCCTAACGGCATGCTCCATGCCCCTCACGCAGATGACCTGGGCAATTATGTCTTTACCTTGTTTAAGGTTGAAGTACAAGTACTTACAAGCTAAAACCTTGCATAACACACAGAGAAACGATTTTTTCAGAGATCTCTTGCGTGAGGCATGCGGAGGGTGGGCGTTAGCCCAGTGCGGAGCGAAGCGCAGCACCGAAGCAATAGCATAGCCCGAAGCACGCCGACCTTGTGGGCTTTTGCCCACAAGGGCACGCCCAAAAAAATAACAAAAAATTAACTTCTATATCCACTTGACTTTAAGAATTACATGATTACTTCTGCCCATTTCATCTGTACAGGTGATTTTAGTTATGGCACTGCGAGGTTTGTAAAACAACTTTTGACCCGCAGGGACCTTTCGGTAAAATATCCCATTGATATACCAAAAATGAGTGCGTATTCTGCTTTCGGAAGCAGCTTGAAGTACAATTTCAATAGGGGCATTTTTTTCTAAAACATACTCATAATTGCTAAGCGGAGAAATAATTTGAGGACCTTGTTGGGAAATCCACCTATCACAATTTGGATTATGCGGAGGTGGTACAGAAAAATTTACCTTATTCTCTTTGTAAAAAATGACTAATTCGGGCGGAAGTATAGGATATACCTTTTCTACATATCCTGTTTTAGGTAGGCAATGTTGGCAATACTCATACTTTTCATTTTGGCTAACATACAATCGTTGATTTCTATCACACACTGCATTAGGCGAAATGTAGGGAATGTACATATCTAAAACTTGCTTTTGTGCATCGCAATACGGACTGCTAAGCCAACCTGTTTCCGAACATACAAGCCGAGTTTGTACATTTTTGGGCTTCTTAAACCATACATATCTTTGGTCTTTTGGCAAAATGGTATAAAAAATATCAAACAAAAGCGGCGTAGCCATCTGTGATGCGGCTAAATTCGTTATTCCTTTACCTGAAAAATCACCTAACCATACGCCAACTGTGTAATTTACATGATAACCTATCGCCCAAGCGTCTTTCTTTCCATAAGAAGTACCTGTTTTCCAAGCAATTTTAGGCACTTCTTCAAGCTTAGAAAACCGTGTAGGCATATCAGGGCGAGAAAGCTTACTTAACATGTCTGTTAATATAAAGTTTGCTTCGGGGGTTAGTAGAGTTACTTTGGGTAGATTAGTTGTGTCTTCATGTACTAGATACCGCAAAGGCTGCCATATACCTTGATTTGCAAAAGCAGTGTAAAGCGCTGTGAGCTCTTCTAAATTTGTCCCTATTCCTCCTAAAACTACGGATAATCCGAGCTGTTTTTTACGTTTTTGTACATCTTTAAGGTGAGCATCCGCAAAAAGCTGCAAAACTCTTTCTAATCCTATTTGTTGGGCTAATCGTACGGTAGGCACATTGAGAGAATTTACCAAAGCATATTGCGCACTAACTTCACCTTGAAAAGTGTAGTCAAAGTTTTGGGGAGCATATCCATTAAAGTCAGTAGGAACATCTAATAAACGAGTTTGAGGAGTAATGTAACCTTCTTGAATGGCTAAACCATAAACCAAAGGTTTCAAAGCTGAACCTGGAGAGCGAATAGCTTTTATTCCATCCACTAAACCTTTTGAGCGCTTATCCGTAGGGTCTGCAGAAGCACAGTATGCTACTACTTGCCGAGTTTTATTATCTACTACTAGCACTGCCCCATTAGTAATGCCAATCGGTTGATATTGCTCAACATGTTTTTTTAACAAATTAGCAACATTTTTTTGTATATCTACACGAATTGTAGTGTAAATAACCTGATATTCAGGATACTTTTGCTTGAGTATATAGCTCAACTGTGGAGATAAGATAGGAATATTGTGTCGTTTGTACTGTGTAGGTTCTTTAAGTGCTTCTTCTAAAAGGGCAGCGTTAAAAATTTTGTGTTTTTTGTATTTTTCTATCCAATATGCTCTGGTTTTTTGTAAGTCTGCAGGGTTTTTGTCTAAGCGTAAAGAGTTAGGGCGGTTAGGTACAAGAGTTAGCAAAATAATTTGATTTAAGCTTAGCCTGTTAGGGGGCTTTTCAAAGTAAATATATGATGCAGCTTTTATCCCTTCTATATTTCCACCATAAGGCGCATAGTTGAGATATAAAAGCAGAATTTCATTTTTAGAGTAGTTCATTTCTAATTGAATAGCCCGCAGCATTTCTTTGAGTTTGTTCCAATAAGTTCTTTTGTGTGGATATAACAAGCGTACTACTTGCATGGTAATCGTAGAAGCTCCCGAAGTGCGTTTTCCCCGAAGTGTATTTTTAACCAAAGCCCGCAATACAGATATAGGATTTACTCCAAAATGCCAGTAAAACCATTTATCTTCTTTGAATAAGATAGCGGTTTTAAGCTCGTCAGGTACTTCATCAGGGCTTAGTTCCATGCGCCATTTTTGGTCAGTAGATAAAAATCCGCCTATAAGCACCTTTTCTTGACTGTATATAAGCGTGGAATAAGGTTTTTTAACTTCAATTGGAAACAAAAAATTGAGTATCAAAATTGACCAAGAAGCAAATCCAAAGATTATTATCCATTTTTTTAACTTTTTTCTCTGTACAATATACGATATGAGCATGACTCGCTGCAAAAATATCTACCGCTGCTTTATTTAAGCACGTAAAAAACTTTTTATGACATTTTTAACCATTTCCATAGTTCTTTATAGGAAGGCTTCTTTCCATACATCAAAATACCTGTGCGATAAATTTTTGCAGCTACCCACAAAGCTCCCACCACAGAAGCGTATAAGACAAATAAGGAAAGAAATAATTCCCATGCTTCTACTTTACCTGCACTAAATCGAGTGAGCATAGTCATCGGTGAGGTCATGGGAAAGTAAGACAGAAATTTTGAGAGACTACTATTAGGATTTTCTAAAATATGTCCTGTAAATAGAATAGGAATAATAATCGGTATAGTGATAGGTAGCTGCAAATACTGTGTGTCCGATTCGTTATCTACCGCAGACCCTATGGCAGCAAATAAAGAACCATAAAACAAATATCCACCAACAAAATACAACACAAAATAAACTAAAACTTGGTAAGAGGTAGAATATAGAATTTGTACGAGGTTAGAATTTTTATTCGGCTGAATGTCAACCTTCAAACTATCTTGTTTTACCATTTGCACTTGGGCGGCTTTAGGTGAAACTTTATTGTTTGTTACTATCGGACTTAGAGCATTTAACAACACTATCATCAAAAATAACCAAATTGCTATTTGTGTTAAGCCTACTAATAAAACTGCGATGATTTTGCTGATTAACAAATCAATAGGTTTTACGCAAGTCAATAATACTTCTACGACGCGGTTAGTTTTCTCCTCTATAACAATTCTCAATACAATCGCTCCGTAGATAAACAAGAACATATACAGCAACATGCTTGTGCCAAAACCTATAAACATATTTATTGCACTATGAGTAGGTTTAATATCTCCTTTCTCATTTACTTCTAAATTGGTAAGACTTATCTTAGCTTGGATACTATCTAATTGTGATGGACGTATACCCCCTTGTATCAGCTGCTCATCTTTTAGTATTTTGACCAAGAGATTTTCTAGCTTGTCGTAATTACTTACGCTCAATGTTGTTTTACCGTAGTAGGTTACTTCCCCACCTTTGATAGAAAAATCCTTCGGAAAATAAAGAATACCATTGAGTTTAGAATTTTTTCCCTGTATCTGTATCAAGTTTTGCCTTACTGTACCTTGCAAAGGCATAAAGGAAAAATTTTCATGCTTTGAGGGAAGTTTGGGAAGTATGAGTTTGCTTTCATCAATAATTCCAATACTAAGCGATTCAGGTTTAGTATATGCCGTAGCAATAACTTGGACACCGAGAATGGCTATCAAACCTAAGGGACCTAATATTGTGCTAATGATAAATACCTTGTTTTTTACTTTGTTCAGATACTCTCTTTTAATAATCAGTTTGAGCTGCGAAAAATTCATACAACAAAGGTACAAAATTGTATCCCAATCAACATAATGAAATGACTAAACTATTATTTGCAGGTAGTGTTTGAAACTCTCTTATTTTTGCAGAGAGTTTAATATGTTCAAATATCGTATTTTGCTATTTTGCAAAGCTTTAATGATTATTTTTCTTATTTTTTCCTGTGGAAAGTGCAGTAAAAGTAACGAAGAGAAGCGCCAGGAAAAAGTCAAAGAAGCGGTTAAATCTCAGAAAGACAGTGTAAAAGTAATTGTACACAACTTTCATTTAGCTATGGATAGTGTGTATTTGATATGGAAAAAAGACACTACCCAAGACCCATTAAAGTTAATTAAAACGCATCTGGTTCCTAAGTATGAACGTTTTATTGTCAAGTATATCAATTTAGGCAAGCCTATAGACAGTACAGATGCACGTTGGCTGATGACTTTTCAAAGCTATAAGCATGCTAACCCAAATTGTGATATTATGCCTTTGCATAAAGTTTTACGCCGATTGCTTCGTACTAAGGATAAGTATGTATTTGAAAATATTGGATTAAAAAAGTTAGACAGTGCTTTGAAAAAGTTACCTGCCCATTGTCCTGAGGTTAAAAAAGTCCGAATTTATCTTCAGCAATTTTTTAAGAAAAAAGACAATAAGTCTTTGGAAAATTTGATTTTTGCCCTGCAAGAATTGAGCGGCTTTTTTGACTGGCGGTACATGTACGCTAGCATAGATAAAGCTTGGCGTAACTATGATATTCAAAAAGCTATGCTACCTATAGCCAAACGTTACCATTATTTTTACCCACAGAAACAACTTCCTCCAATTATTTTATTTGTTTCTAGTTTAGAAAAAGATGCGGAAGTTGTGGTAGACACTAGTTTCATTGCAGTTTCTATGGATTTTTGCCTTGGAGATACATTTAAGTTCTACAAAAATGAAAAATTTCCCCTCTATTTACATCAAAGGTTTAACTTTAAGGCACTTCCTTATACCATCATGCGGCGCTTTGCAGGTGTCCATTTTAGTAAGTCTAACACTGCTCAACAACCTACTTTTGCCGAGATTATGCTTAAAATGGGTGCAGCAGCTTATTTTACTCAAAATATGATAGAAAATGCCGAAGATACTTTGATATTCTCTTGTTCTAAGGCAAAAATGCAATGGGCTTATCAAAACGAAGCCTTTATTTGGAAAGACATGGTTGGTAAATTGTACTCCAAAAATGCACCTGATTTTCGTAAATACGTAGAAACAGCACCTTTTACCAAAGGGTATAGTGATAAATCTCCAGGGCAGTTAGCAATGTTTATCGGATACAGAATTATTCGTAGCTACATGGAAAAGCACCCTGAAATAACCCTATCCCAGTTGATGAAAACACAGGACTGGCTAACGGTACTTAAAGAAGCAGGCTACGAACCTCAAAAATCTTCTTAATTATTTTTCTAATAATCGTTCCAAGTATTTATTTTTAAGGTAGTACTCTCTTACTTTTTCTAAATCTGCTTTTTTGTTCTGACTATTTGTATAGTTCTTCAAAATAGGTTCAATTTCTTGCCAAAGTTGTTCACGCAGAGAAAGAATATGCCCTTCCACCTCGTTTTTTCTACCTTCCTCAATTGCTTCATTGATATCCATCATTTTCATTAAAAAATCTTGGGGAAGAGGGGGAGCACTTTCTAATAGCCCGTGTATCTGTAAAATATACTCTATACGAGAAGCTAGATTGCTTAAAGTTTTATAAGCTTGATTATTCAAAGTGGATTTTTCCAAAGCTACCTGCTGCTCTGCTTCAGAAGCAGTACCGAAAAAGTCAGGATGAAGATGCTTACTAATCTGGTGATATTTTTGACGTAGTTCTACTTCATCTATGAAAAAAGACTCAGGTATCTGATAAAACTCAAAATAGTTCATACTTGATAAAACTTTTTAACAAAATTAAAATAACGCTCTGTATTACTCAAACAATTATTTTCATGGATAAATCACTTCATACTCAAATTGAGCGATATTACGAGTTTGTACATCAAAAACTATCCCTACTAAATAAATTATCCTACCTTCTGAAAGGTATTTCTCATAATATCGCTTGTGTCTTATCTGTTCCAATGCCCCCTGACCATGATGTTTCATCTTGAACTCAAAAATGTAAATATGCGGATGAGCAAAAAGAGTTAAATCTATCCGACCTATACTCGTTACATCCTCCGATACACTCTCTATCCCTAACCCCTTAAAATACGCATACAACACACTCGCATAAAAACCTTCATAAGCCCCTAAATCCCCAACTGTGCTGTACGTATAACTGACACTACTTAACAAACTATTAAGTTGATTACGCAAACCCTGCATATCACCACTGCTCAAAATCCCAACCACTGCACTTGCCACAGGATTGTACTTACTCTTAGAACTCCTCAAATAATGCCTTAATAACACTCTGTTTAATGACTGTTCTACTTCAAAATTCGGATATCCTAACCGGTACTCTATCGTATCATATACCTGTAACTCCTCTTTAATCGTCAAATATCCTGTTTGCCACAACACCGCTTCGGGATACAAATCCTCAATGTCAAATGTACTCAACAAAAGTTCATCCGACACCGTGTTCTCTAAACTCGGCAAATAACAATTCCCTTTCTCTATCAAATCAATCAAAAATGAACTCGTACCCGTTTCAAACCAATGACTTCGGTATTCCCGAGAATGTAGAAAAAGCAAAATATCGTACGGATTATACACGCTTTCAGCTTTTGTATTCCAAGAATAGCCATTGTACCACTTCTTAACTCTTTCTATATCCACTCCTTCTAAATAATCGGCAAAGTGTGTAAGCACATCTTGGTGAGTATATCCACAAAGGGTTGAAAAATTTCGGTGAATAGTAATGTCCATAAAATTGTTCAAGTCACTGAACAAAGACACTTTACTAAACTTGCTTACTCCCGTGATAAAAGCAAACCGAATGTACTCATCTGAACCTTTGATAACACTATACACACTTCTTAACAACATACGATTAGCTTTGGCTACCTCTACTTCGGTCAAACAATCTATTATCGGCTTATCGTATTCATCTATCAGTATCACTACTTTTTGACCGTACTTCTTATACACTTCCTTAATCAAATGTTGAAACTGATTACTGTGCAAAGTGTCTTCAAAATACGGAATTTGATGATAGTTATACAATTCTTTGAACAGAAAAGTGAACTTTTGAGATAAAGTTTGAGGATCGGTGTATTTATCAGGTACAAAATCTAAACGGATGACAGGATATTTTGTATTCCAATCCCATTTATCATAAATGTACAGTCCTTGAAAGAGCTCTTTTTTGCCCTCAAACAAACATTTGAGCGTATCTACTAACAATGACTTGCCAAACCTACGAGGGCGAGAAAGAAACAAGTAAGGTGCCGTGTTGAGCATCTTCTCTATGAATGGAGTTTTGTCAACATAGATGTAGTTTTGCGTGCGAATTTTCTCAAAGCTTTGTATGCCAATAGGTAGTTTTTTCACGATACAAAAGTACGCATTTCTAAAAAATAATTTTTTTATTGTTTTGGGCGTGCCCCTTGCTGCGCAAGGGTCGGGGCATTCCGCACTGCGCTTCGCTACGGTACTTCGCTGCGCTTCGTACTGCCCTTGCGGGCATGCTTCATGCCCCTCACGCAGATGACCTTTGCAATGATGTCTTTACCTTGTTTAAGCTTGAAATACAAGTACTTACAAGCTTAAACTTTGCATAACAAACAGAGAAACGATGGTTTCAGAGATCCCTTGCGTGAGGCATGCGAAGGGCGTGCGTCAGCACGGTGCGTAGCGAAGC
>JANWVW010000068.1 GCA_025056095.1 Bacteroidia bacterium | reverse complement strand
TAAACAAGGTAAAGACATGATTGCACAGGTTATTTGCGTGAGGGGCATGGAGCATGCCGTTAGGCAGTGCGAAGCGTTAGCGAAGCACCGAAGCGAAAGCGTAGTGCGGAATGCCCCGACCCTTGCGTCAGCAAGGGACACGCCCAAAATGAAAAAAATTTTTTAGACCTAACATAACTTTATGCAAATTTATTTTTGGCAAATTGATAAACTTGACTAAATTTGTACTTGTAAATTAACTTGTTGCTTTATGGGCTTGGGAAAAAAAATCATAGACTTTATTGCACCTCCAATCAAACAAAAAGTTCCTAAGCAGCAAACTACACAACCTCCCAACCCCCAAAATGACCCTCCAAAAAAGAAACCTAAAATAGGCGTACAAGAAATTCAAGAAATAGAACATGAGGTAATAGAGAGTAAAATCAATACTCCAACTGAATCGCATACTACTGATATCCCTGTCATGGAAGTAGAAGAATATACTCCCCAAAAAGAAAGCGAAACCCCTACCTCATCTCAACAAACTACATCCGTAGAAACAGAACCAACTGCTTTACCTTACGAAGCTTTTGAAGCAACAATTGAAGACCTAGAAACTAAACAATCATCATCCACAGAAGATCTAGATGCTGTTATTGAAAACATTACCTCACAATCTCTTGCCAATGATACTTTACTAAATCAGACTGCGTTTGAGGATACTACTGCTGAAAACACATTACCATTAGAGAACTACCAAGAGGACAAGGATAACTTAACAGATTACACCTACAGCACAATCTCCGAAGAAGTAGAAGCGGTCAATTCCGAAAACAGTGCATCTACTCTAATTAGTACTTCCGAAAGTACAGCCAATTTTTATACCCAAGAGCAAGTAAATGAAACACAAAAAGTTGAAAATGAATTGATTGCAGAAAATCAAGAAGTATCTACCGAAAAATTTATCTCTTTTGATAATGAAAAATCTATAACTTTGCCCACTGATACAAATATGCAGACAGAATTATCCAGCCTAGACTACCAGCCCGCAGACATACAAAAAATTATTGAGGAAATTACTTTGCAAGCACCCGCCATGAACGCGTTGCTCAAAAATGCCGTTAGGACAATTATGCAACGCAGAGGTATACAAGAGATTACGTCAGAAACTCTTCCACTTATCAAAGATGATTTAAGTTTGGTATTAGAAGCTTCGGGCAGCAACATTAGTACTATGGTTGGAGATGTGCTGCATATTAAAAAGGTTGTCAACGATAAGATAAATCAACGAAGAGAACAAATTAACCAATACAAAAATGAACTTACCCAAAAAATAAGTGAGCTATTAGCCCAAGTACGAAAATTAGAAGGCGAAGTCAATAAGTTGGATAATGTTATTTATACAGACATGGAAGAGCTAAATAAAATCAACAAAACTTTGGACACTTACCAAATGCTTTTAGCCAGTATCTCTGAACAAAAGTTTAACTTTGAGTGAAATACCCAAACTACATGAGCGAAGAAGAATATGAAGAAATTATCGTAGGAAGGGACTACAGTCGAATAGCTTATTTTCTGCTTGCAGCAGGTCTTGTCAGTGGAGGTATTTATTTGTACAAAAACTTTAAACCCATACGTACAGAAAAAAGAATTATTACAGAAACAATAAAAAAAGAATTGGTTACTCGGCGCATAGACTCGGCAGAAAAAGAGCTGCCTTACAAGCAACAAATTGTAGTGTATTTTGGATACAATCAGTACATTTTATCAGCAAGGGAAAGAAAGAAATTAGATAATTTACCCGAAGTAATTAAAGAAATTGCTGTATATGGCTATGCAGATAGCGATGGCAGTGAGGAGTACAATAAAAAGCTTTCTTTGAAGCGAATAGAACACACTTTGCAGACTATCATAAAAAAGCATCCAAACTTGAAGAACATTGACATTTCCCCTATGGGCGAAAAAGAATTAATCATAGAAGAAGGAAGAGAAAATAAAGCTAAATCTCGCAGAGTAGAAATAAAAGTTAGGTAACAAGTATAAGTAAATGAGAAACACTTTGATTTGTACTGTGGGAACAAGCCTTTTTGAAGGTAACTTAAAAAAGCTTTCAGAAGGCAATTTAGATCTTCCTGAAAATTGGCAGTCTATCAAAAGTGAATTTGATAAGCAAAATTGGGATGGATTAGCCAAAGAGCTGCTGAAAGTAGAACCCAGTGAGCGTATTTGCGGCGCAGAAATCAATACCATAGAAGAAATTAAAAAGAAAAAGTGGATTGAGTTAAAAAATATCATTTTGCTTGTTTCTGATACAGAATTAGGCAAAAACACGGGAATTGTACTCAAAAAATACCTTGAAAGTAGAGAGGATTTAAGGTTAAAACATGTAGAATTCAAGGCAGTGGAGCAACTTCAAGATCAGCAACCTAAAATTTTCAAAATGAAAGGATTGAGAAATTTAGTCAAGGAAATTGGTGATTACGTGTATCGTTATAGTCATGAAAATGTTGCTATAGATGCCACAGGGGGCTATAAAGCTCAAATTGCCATTGCAGTGTTAATAGGACAAGCCCTTAACCTTCCTGTTTACTATAAGCATGAGCGATTTTCTGAAATTATTGACTTTCCCCCACTACCTATTTCTTTGGATTATGACATACTTGGACAAAATTCAGATATACTGACTGATTTTGAACGCGGAAAAGTCTACACTGCGACTGAACTCAAAAACTTTGATGAAAAATTAAGAGTATTTTTGAATGAGGTTGAAGTAGATAATGAAACTCTTTTTGAACTCAATCCCATAGGACAAATTTACTTGACTTCATTCAGGCTTCGTTTTCAAAAAAATTTTACTCTTAAATCTCTTGATGATACTCAAAGAAAAGAACCTACTTTTGCAAGTACACATCATTATCCCACAGGATTTAAAGAGTTTGTACAAAAGGTTTGGAGAGAAAATAAATGGATTAAGACCTGCTGGAGTTTAGATTACAGCGGGCAAAGAGCTATTAAGGGTATAGGTTTCTCGGTTAAATTATACAAAGGTAAAAATATCATTCTAGGAACTTACGAAGACAGAAACAACTTTTGCGGAAAATTTCAAGTAGTGTTATCCGATGAAAGCAATGATCATCTAAACTGGGCAGTGGATGAATTGAATCAAAAGTATAGAAACACATAGTCAATCTACTAAATTCATTCTAAGCAATAGAATTCAAAAAGGTATGTATTTGTCTGATTATCTTGTGGGATACGTCAAAGTGTTTGTCTATACCTTTACAAAACGATATAGGTGTGATGCCTCGTATTACGTTAGTAGTAAATAAGGCTTGAATTTGGTCAAGTTCACTTACCTTAAAAGCACGCTCTTTGACATTAAAGTGCCGTATGAGTACTTTGCGCAATACGCCTTCTAAACAACCTGCTTTAATTGAAGGAGTGAAAATTTGATTGTCTACAATGTAAAATAAATTACTATGAGTAGTTTCAACCATTTCTTGCTCTGCATTTATTAAGATAGCATCTGATACTTTATTTTGCTGCGCATATATCGATGCAAGCACGTAGGGCAAGCGTTGTAGTGTTTTGATAGTACTTAGCACAGAGTAATAGAGAGAAATTTTGTCATATACAACTGCACTTTTAGGCTGTAAAAGGTAGCTGTCAGGCAGCAGCTCTGTGCAAAGAATACAAACCTCACTTGAATGAGCTTGAAGAGCAAAATTTGTTTCTGCTCTAAACACAAGTATCTTTACCTTTGCGGGCTGCTGGATATTATTTCGTTGTATTAGTTCCAAAATAGTTTGTTGTAGTGCGTTTTTGTCATTGAGAATAGGCTGTGGAATAAGTTGCAGCGTTTGAATACCTTTTTTTAATCGTTCAAAGTGCAAATCCCAAAATAGAATGGTATTTTTTTGTACGCGTAAGGTTTCAAAAATACCATCGGCGTAGTTAGCATTACGGGCAAAAGCAGAAAATAAAGGCTGCTGTGCAGAAATCCAGTTGCCATTGTACCATAACAGAGCGTCTTTGAATAAGTTTTGAGAATTCATAGTTACATTCGAGCAACGGCAAATTTTGCCCCATTTTTAAGTACAATATCAGTTATTTTGAGTAGAATATCTTCATGAGTAGTTGTACCATGAAGATAATCAATGTTGGTTAAGTAGTAAATAATTTGCATTTCAAAACCAAACTGACCAAAATCATGCAAATGGACATACATTTCAGGGTCTAAGCGTTCATCTTGCTTTAGCATTTCTAATACTTGGGTTTTAATAGCTTTTATTTGTGCGGGGGTTGTATCATATTGAAGGCGCAGCGTATAAAAGCCCCTTCTATGTGTCCTTTTTGAAAAATTGACAACTTCTACGCCCGTTAAAGCTCTGTTAGGTACTACGTAAAGTGTTCTATCTAATCCTCTAATTTTAGTGCTTCTAAATCCAATTTGTTCTACAAAACCTTCGTTTGCCCCATATTTAATAAAATCTCCTACTTGAAAAGGCTTGTCAAATACAATAACCAGAGAGCTAATAAAGTTTCCTATGGTTTCTTGTGCGCCCAAAGCAATAGCAATACCACCTATTCCTACTCCTGTTAGAATATTACTTACGTTCAAGTGAAATACATTTCCCAGTAAAAAAATTATCGTAAAGGTATAAATAAGTACTTTGGTAACTTGGTATAATAAGGGTACAATTTGGTCATCAGTACGAGATTGGGTTTTTTTTACGTGCATACTAATTATAAAAGCAATCGCGTTAGCTATAGCGGAGAGCATCCGAGCAATGCTGATAACAAATAAAGTTTTAATTACGTATCCTAATATTTCAAAAAATCCAATGTAGGGTTTGTATATTTTTTCCCCTTTGGCATTTGTAAGCCATTCACCGCCGGCTTGCCACTCCTTAGGTACCTGATAAAAATGATAGCATAGCCATAAACCTAAAAAGAAAATAAAGTAATAGATAGGTCTGCGAGTGATGCTATCTACTTTTTCATCATCTATTTCATAGCCTTTTTTGACAAGATAAGTTTCAAAAAGTTTTTTGATGAATGTGGCAATTTTTTTACGTAAAAAAATGGAAACAGACAAAATAATTCCGATTAAGATGTAGTTACCTACTGTATTTCCCCAATAGGTTTGCTGAAAAAAACCAAAAAATTCTTTCATGTGTGCAAAATTAAGAAAATAGCCCATAGCACTTAAAAACTTGTATTTTTGCTGTATGCAAACCATTAGCGCGGATTATATTTACGTAGGAAATGGAGAAGTACTTAAAAACTATGCTATTCAGGTTGATGAAAAAGGAGTAATAAGGGCTATTTTAAGTCCACAAGAATGCAGTGAAAGAAATATACAGCCTACTTTTTACCCAGGATCGCTATGCCCTGGATTTGTCAATGCACATTGTCATTTGGAACTTTCTCACCTTAAAGGTAAAATTCGTAAGAATCTTGGATTGAATGCGTTTCTTGATGCTCTTATTCCTTTACAAAAATATGCACCTTCGGAGCAGGAGATTGCTAAGGCTATCGTTGAAATGGCTAAGCAAGGTATTGTAGCCGTAGGCGATATCAGCAACACTAAGCACACATTTAGAATAAAAGAAAAGTTGACTACACTTCACATTCACACATTTGTTGAAAGTTTTGGATTGCACCCCGATAAAGCCCAAGAACGTTTCCTTCAAGCTTTGACACTATTTCATGAATTAAAATCCGAACATAAAAGCTTAACGCCGCATGCACCTTATTCTGTAAGTTTGCCCTTACTCAAAGATATTTTGGACTATGCTTGTGGAGAGCGGCATATTTTATCTTATCATCTGTTAGAAAGTGATACAGAGCGAGAACTCTTTGAAAAAAGAGAAGGCAAAATGTATCAAAGACTGTTAGAATGGTTTGGTGACTTATCTTTTTTTGAACCTAAAACTAACAATCCTGTTCAAGAATGGATTGTACATTTTCCGTTTGACTCTGCTTATCCCAAAAGCATGATTCACATATTATTTGTACATAATACATATCTCAATGAAAACGAACTAAACGCTATACTGGAGCATTTTGAAAAACCTTATTTTGTGCTTTGTCCAAATGCTAATTTATATATTGAAAACCGCTTACCTGATGTAGACATGTTTGTCAAGTATAAAGTTAAAGTATGTGTAGGTACAGACAGTTTGGCAAGTAATGACCAATTAAGTATTTTAGCAGAGTTGCAAACGTTGCAGCAATATTTTCCTCATTTAGACTTGAATAGACTCATCGTTTGGGCAACCTTAAACGGAGCAGAAGCGCTGTATATTGAAGACAAGTTTGGTAGTCTTGAGGTAGGTAAACAGCCAGGTATTCTTTGGCTAAAAAATACCACTACTCATCTGACGGAAAAAAGTGAAGTACAAAGACTTTTCTAAAATTCAAGCTACAAGTTTTTTAGTAGTTTTGTTGCATGAACTATTTTTCTCCTATTGAGGATGTAAAGGAGTTAGAAAAAATTACATTTCAAGTACGTAGAGATATTGTGAGAATGGTACATGGTGCTGCATCGGGACATCCTGGGGGCTCATTAGGTTGTACAGACATTTTAGTGTGCTTATTTTTTAACATTATGCGCCATCAGCCCAAGCCTTTTGTAATGGAAGGAAAATTTGAGGATGTGTTTTATCTTTCAAATGGGCATATTTCGCCTGTGTTGTACAGCGTGTTAGCTCGTACAGGATATTTTCCTATTTCAGAGTTAGCTACGTTTAGAAAAATTAACAGCCGTTTGCAAGGGCATCCTGCTACCAAAGAAGGATTAGAAGGCATTCGTGTAGCCACAGGTTCATTAGGACAAGGTTTCTCGGTAGCTATTGGACATGCACTAGGTAAAAAGTTAGACAATGACCCCACTTTTGTTTATGTTATGCTTGGCGATGGCGAAATTCAAGAAGGACAAATTTGGGAAGCTGCAGCTTTTGCAGCGCATCACAAAGTAGACAACCTTATAGGGATTATAGATGTTAATGGACAACAAATTGACGGGCGCACAGAAGAAGTAATGAACAATAGAGATATAAAAGCTAAATTTGAATCCTTTGGATGGCAAGTATTACAAATGAATGGGCATGATATACCTCAAATTTTGGATACTTTTAGAAAAGCCAAAAGCTTATGCGGTAAAGGGATTCCCACTATTATTTTGGCACACACTATTATGGGAAAGGGCGTAGATTTTATGGAAGGAACGCATAAATGGCATGGTGTAGCCCCAAATGACGCTCAACTAGCTCAAGCGCTTATGCAGCTACCAGAAACACTTGGAGATTACTAACTTACTCTTAGTTAGCAAATTACTCTCAATCTCTTTTTGAACCTTGAACTTGTTCAAAATCAGCTTATTTTAAAGTAGTTGCCTTGCTGATACCACCCGAAAGCAAGTTTTTATTATTTAGATTTTGTCTAAATAAAAATTATTTTATATGTTTGCACCAAAACCAAAACCAATATGCGAGTCATCATTCAAAAGCACAACTTCCTGTTTGTGCTAACCATTATGGTAGTAATTGGGCTAAGTGCATGTAGAAAAAAAGACAAAGACGAGGACAAGCCCACCTTGCAAGTTCCCTCAAACTATGATGGGACAAACTTTGCTACAAACAGTGCCGCCACAAAAGCAATTGCAGACCAGTTAGTAGCATTAGTCAACAAGGCTAAAGAAGGAAGAGATAGCACAAAAACTGTTGCAAAATCTGCTTTGGATAATCTCTTCAATGCAGGAACAGTTTCATTAGCTTCAATTACCACTCCTTATTACAAGAACCGCTTGGATGCTCCTACGGGATGGTTCAATGACCTTGCGCAGGCATCAGGTTCAGGCTATACACCAGGTAGTTTTGTAGATCAAGGAGGTGTGTACGGAGGCTACCTTTTTGATGAAAACGGACTTGAAATTGAACAGTTAATTGAAAAAGGATTATTTGGGGCAGCCTTATACCATTATGCGGTACAGTTGCTTGGTAATAATCCTAACTTAGCTACTGTAGATCAAGTTCTTGTACTTTACGGTGCTAAACCTGCTTTTGCAAATTCAGGTTCTACTAACGTACCTGTGGAAAATAGAGATATGTTCATGGCAAACTATGCAGCTCGCCGCAGCGATATAAATGACAATAATAGCTTGTATATTCAGCTTAAAAATCAATTTATTCGTTTGCAGGCAGCTATCAAGCAAGGCAGTCAATTCGATAGTGATAAAAATGATGCTATTGCCAAAATAAAATCCCTTTGGGAAAGAGTAAATGCAGCTACAATTATTAACTACTGTCACAGCGCAACTTCTACACTGAGCGCAACCAGTCCAACTAATGCTCAAAAAGCCGCAGCTTTGCATGCTATTGGGGAAGCAATTGGCTTTATGCATGGATACAGGACTATTCCCCAAGAACACAAAAAAATCACGGATGCTCAGATTGATGAGGTTTTGACCTTATTGAATGCACCTCATAATGCTACTCCTACTGTGTATACTTTTGTTACTGATGCAGTCAATCAAGTGCCTAAATTGCAGCAAGTTATTGATAAACTCAAAACCATATACGGCTTTACAAATGCGGAGATTGAGAGTTTCAAGAAAAATTGGGTAGTAGAACAGAATAGATAATTTTTTTGGGCGTGTCCTTGCCCACACTTTGCTGCGCTGGTGTGGGCAAGGTCGGCGTGCTACGGGCTACGCTTTCGCTTCGGTGCTTCGCTTCGCTACGCACTGGGCTAACGCCCACCCTCCGCATGCCTCACGCAACAACACAGCAACCGCCCTAAACTCACCCATTCAAATTTTTAACTTTGTAAGTACCTAAAAATGAGCCTTAAACAAAGATGATTAACAAAACAAGATATAAATTTTATTAAATTAGAGTTAGAGCAAAAAGTAATGAAAAAATTTTTTTAGATACAAGCATTAAATTTTATCTTTGCGATAGGAAAATTTAAGTAACAAACAACAAATGGTGATAAAAACAGAAACAAAACAGTTTCAATACGAAATTCAATCTTACCAAGAAGAGTGTGTCAGTAATATTATCAGTATTTTTGAACAACTACGTCAAGGGACAGATTTTTGTAAAGTACTGGAAGAGCACCATAAAAAGCATCATTACAACTTTCCGATTCACGATACTAAAAACATTGATATTATGATGGAAACGGGAACAGGGAAAACGTTCACGTTTATTAAAACCATTTTTGAACTTTGTAAAAATTTTGGGTATAAAAAATTTATCATTCTTGTCCCATCCGTAGCTATTCGTGAAGGGACGAAAACGCATTTAGAAGACACTAAAGATTACTTCAAAAGCTTATACGCCAATGAGAAAGAAAAAGAGATAGAAACTTTTGTGTATGAAGGAGGAAACGTTTCTGCTATAAATCAATTTATCAATGCTTCCCACTTATCGGTTTTGGTGATGACACCGAGTTCTTTTAGACACAAAGAGAATATATTAAACCGTCCGCTGGAAAAAGAAATGTATGCTCCCAATCTGTTTGAAAAAAATGAAAATCCCCCCAAAAGCTATCTGGAATGCTTAAAGCGCCTGAATCCTATTGTGATTATGGATGAACCCCATCGTTTTGATGGGGACGCTTTTAAGCAGTATTTTGAAGGATTTGACAATTATTACCTGCGTTTTGGTGCAACGTTTCCCAATAAAAAAGATAGCATAAAATTATCCAATGTTGCGTATGTATTAGATAGCATTTCATCTTTTAGAAAAAGCTTAGTGAAAAAAATTGTGGTTTATACCCAAGATGTGGTTGAAAACACCGACACTCTGATTGGGATAGAAAATAAAAAAGCCATTGTAAATACACTAACGAATGGAATTATTATCAGACGTGAGTTAGGCGTTGGTTCAGTTTTTAACGGTAAAAGTATTAAGAAAATCAACAAAGATTGTATTGTTTTGTCGGATGATACGATAGAGAGAGTGGATTATTCGCTATCGGATGAATCTCTACGGGCAATGATTAAAGAAACAATTAAAATTCACTTTGAAAAAGAACAAAAACTTTTTGAACAAGGTATTAAAGCCCTTTCGCTATTTTTTATGCCCAATGATATTTCTTTATACCGTGGAGAAAATCCAAAGATTAAAAATATTTTTGAAGAAGAATACAAGGCTAAAAGAGATGAAGTAATTAACAGACTGGATAAAACAAGCGCTTACTATCAATATTTGCAAAACGATTTTGACAGCGAAGGCAACTTACAAGTCCATAAAGGTTATTTTTCGGGTGATAAAGGAAATATAGATGAAAAAATTAAAGCAGGTGTTGATGAAATTCTCAAAGACAAAAAGAAACTTCTCTCGTTTGAAAGTCCAACTCGTTTTATTTTCTCTATCTGGGCTTTGCAGGAAGGCTGGGACAACCCGAATGTATTTACCATTTGCAAATTGTCAAACCAAGGCAGTGATATATCCAAACTACAGCAAATTGGAAGAGGTTTGCGTATTTGTGTAGATCAAAATTTACAACGCAAAACACTTAAAAACCTAAATAATGATCAAGAAAAATTTTGGAAAATTAATAACCTGGATGTAGTAGTATCTAGCAAAGAGCAGGGCTTTGTAGAAGCTATACAGAATGAAATTTTAAGCAATTCGTTCCTAATAACAAAAACATTTACAGAACAAGATCTTAAAAAATTGCTTAAAGAGAAAGGAGGCTTTGATGACCAAACAGTACGTAATATTTATAGAACAATGGAAGATAGCGGAATGATTATTTTCAAAGCTACCGTTGATGGTGTTGATGTTTTTGAAAGATCTCCTAATTTTGCAACCATACTCAGAACACTAAATCTACCCGAAGAGCAAATTAAAGCTATTGAAAGCCTGTTTGCAACCGATGCTAATCTGTACGTTCAGAAAGCCGAGAAAAGGAAAGAAAAAAAGAAAGTTTTTATCAAACCAACACACTTACAAGAGTTTCAAAAACTTTGGAACACTATCAACAAAAATGCTTTTTATGTTTTAGAAAGTTTAAGCCCAGAACAAGAAAACCAACTGATACAAAACATCAAAGCAGAAATTGAAACCCTCAATATTGAACAAATACTGTTACAAACCAAACGTGCAGAGCTTAATGTAAATAGAATTGACAAACAAGGGGCTATTACCGTAACACTCACCGACACGGTTACCTACAAAAGCAAAGTGGACTATCTTGAATTAGTTCGTGCTTTGTCTAACAATACCAAAACGCCACTTTCGTTTGTGGTAAAAGTGTTTAATGCTTTAAGCGATAATTTTAAGAAAAATATGCTTTGCAATAACCCCCAACAAGCACAAAAAGAAATTTCTGAAATCATTAAGAAAAACTTAATTGCTATGCTTAAAGCAAACATTAAGTATGATGGCATCAATGGAGAAGTATTACCTAATATTTTTAGGACTAAAAATAGTAAAATCTATCTCGAAACAGGAAGCACTGGAAAATTCCAAAAGGAAATTTCGGGCGACTTTTCGTTAAAAACCAAGTGGGTATTTGAAGAGGTAATTGAATACGACAGCGATTTTGAACTGGAAATTGTGGAACAAGACCCTGATATAGAAAGCATTGAAATTTTTGGCAAACTACCTCGCCTTAACATCAAAACGCCTTTAGGTGATTACAATCCCGACTTCTGCTATGCCATAAAAACTACCAATGGTAATAAAGTTTATCTTGTAGTTGAAGCCAAGGGCTATCAGTCGCATACGGCAATACCCGAAGATGAAAAAGCCAAAATTGATTTTGCTAAAAAATATTTTGAAGCATTGTCTAAGTATTATGAAAACCAAAATATCAAAATTTCATTTAAAGAACGAATCAACAGAACTCAATTAGCATCATTAATAAGAGAGGAGTAAAATTATGAGCAAGCAAGATTTTATAAATGCCGGTTTTCAGGTAATAGATCCTGAAAGCAAAGAAAATAAGCTTTTAAAGTTCTTGAAAGAAAACTATCCTTCGGTTATAAAGGACAATGAAATTAACCTGCAAGAGCTAAAAGCTATATTAGGGCTTCCTGTTGATGAGAAAGTAAATGGTTACGGTTTAAACTTTGTAGGGCGTAATGTGGCAAGGGCAAAGTACGCTCAAAAAACCGATAAAGAGCTTAAGCTCAACACTGCCATGAGTAAGAACATTGATACTACGCAAAACTTAGTGCTCAAAGGTGATAACCTCGATTGCTTGAAAATCTTAAAAAACTATTACAGTGGTAAAATAAAGTGCATTTACATAGACCCACCCTACAATACCGATAGTGATGAATTTGTGTATCCCGATAAATTTGACAAAGAAGAAGCCGAAGTGCTGGGTTTGGCAAACTTAAGCGAAGACGACTTTGCCCGCATGGAGTTTGCCTTTAAAACCAAAAAAAGCCACAACGGCTGGCTTACCTTTATGTATCCCCGACTGCTACTTGCAAGAGATTTACTTAGCGATGATGGGGTGATTTTTATTAGCATTGATGATAATGAACAAGCAAACTTGAAATTGCTTTGCGATGAGATGTTTGGGGAGGAGAATTTTAGAAACAATATTATTTGGGCTTATAGAACAGGAGGGGCACC
>JANWVW010000067.1 GCA_025056095.1 Bacteroidia bacterium | reverse complement strand
CTCACCCTTAATTGCACTAGTAGCAGTGGAAAAGTCAAAGAACCGCAAAGAATGGGAAAACGAGTACGAAAGAATAAAGCAAAAACTTTCAGCAATCCATTTCTTTGAAACTACTGAAATTTATCTCTCTTATGGAAATGAAACTGACCGACAAAAACGTAGTTCATGGGCAGAAAGTGATAATTTTTACTATGTAGGCAAATGGTATAGCCCAAGAGTGCTAGACGGTTTAGTTGAGCCATTATGTAACTTCTTAAAAATCAGATACGCCGAAAGAATTCTGACAGTTTTACTGTTGGAGTCGTTTGCAAACGGTGTAGAATACCTTAAAGAAAAAGGTTTTGATATTTCTTTAATCCCTGATGATTTGCTCAACCTCAAAGAACCTGAGGTAATAGTAATTAATCAAGGAAATCGCCAGTATAACCAATCCGACGAAGATTTAGGAAAGCAAGGTGAGTTAGTAGTTTTTGAAAAACTGAAGCAAATATACACTAAAAAGTACAACCAAAGTGTAATTCAAACAGAAACGGGCTTTAAGGTTGGAAGCTACGTAGAAGTCTTTTGGCGAAACAAAAACCAAACGACAACAGCAGACCACGACTTTAAAGTTATAGAACTCAACAAAGAGATTTACATAGACAGTAAGGCAACAGCTTACGGAAAGAATGTTGAAAAACTTGCTTTGTATATCTCAGGTAACGAGTTAAACTTAATGGAAAGTGCATACAAATATTTGATAGCAAGGGTTTACAATGCAACAAGCGAAAACGCATCAGTTGAATTTGTAAGACTTCAAATTGACAATAGACCTTTTGATTGTTAATTATCAGATAATTGCTTAATTTTGCTTGACAATACTCTCAAATTTATATCAATATGGCAAGTATTTTTCATAATCTAAACAGCGATAAAAAATGTAGAGCTGCTACGGGCTTAACGCTTGAACAATTTTAGGCACTGGCACAGGTTTTTAGCCAATATTATAAGCCCAAATCAGGTCATCAGTATTCCAAACCACCTGTGTTTACCAATCCCAAAGAAGCACTTTTCTTTGTATTGCATTACCTAAAGTCTTATCCTACACTGGAAAATATGGCTCTATTTAACGTAGATATTAGCACGGTTTCTGATTATTTGAAAATAACTAAAAAATCTTTAAAAGCAGCCCTAAAAGCGCAAGATGTTTTTGTCAATAAAGTATTTAAAAATCAATCAGATTTTGACAAGGCCTTTGAAGGAGTGGAAGATTTGATAATAGATGGTACGGAAATACCGATACAACGACCTGATAATCAAAAGGGACAGCAGGGATATTACTCAGGAAAAAAACGACATACAGTAAAAATGTTGATGATGAGTGATAGCAAGAAGCGAATTTTATATGTAGGTAAATTATGGTCAGGCAGCATACATGATATAACCATTTTTAAAAATGAATTTTCATGGATTAATTTCAGAGGCAAACGGACACATGTAGATTTGGATTTCAAGGTATTGAAGGTATCATATGTAACGCATGGGTTGTAAAGCCCCATAAAAAGCCCAAAGGAAAATTTTTAGGTGATTTTGAAAAAAGCATCAGCGGCGTGCAACGACAAAATATTTTCAAGATTTAGGTGAAAGTAGAAAATGCTTTAGCAGGTTGTAAATGCTTTTTTATCAACCAAATAAGGAGCTGTATGAAGTGTAAAGAACAAATATTAGAAAACTTTCAGCTAAGTGCAGATTTATATAATTGCAAATTGAAATTTTCAATCAATTGATTTTCAGTATTTTAGCTTCCAAAAAATCTATTGTAATTTGGTATCATCTGACATCGACAATGCATTTGATAAAATTGAGCAAAACACAAATTGATTCTTATGAAAAACTTTGCAGAAGAAATAGCCTACTGGTATTTTAGATTAAACGGATTTTTCTTAATTGATAATTATGTGTCACATAAATCCGAAACCCAAACGAATTCTTATGCCGACAATGACATAATTGGCGTAAGAAATCGGTTCGTGAAAGAAATAATAGGATTACTTTCTATTGATGATGTTTGCCCGAAACTAAAGGAAATAGTAGGAGAAATAAATTCTAAATCAGTGGGTATTATCTGTGAAGTTAAAGGGGGCGACACTAGAGTATCTTCTCTAAATGAAAAGAAAATAAAAAGTTGTGTTTCGAGAATGGGACTAATTGAAACTGATGAAGAATTAAATAGGGTTGTTGAGACATTAAAAACAGCAAAGAATTATACAACCGATAATCTCTCAATCAACAAAATATTTGTTACTGTTTCGGACTCTACCATTGCTAATTGGGAAAAAATTGAACTTAAAACAATGATAGATTTTATAAAAAGACGTATATCAAAATATAAAGAAAAAGGGAACGCTTGGAATCACTATGGTTCAACCCTTTTCCAATATTTACTGTATGAAGAAAACTGTATGAAGAAAAGTAAAAAAACGACCGCATAACACGGGTTTTACGTCAGGCGGTGACGTGCAAATTTGGAGATTTGTGCTTTTATTCAAGTTCAGTGCTTGGTTGACAGTTTTGTGCTCCGAAACCCGCCCGAACGCCAAGCGCCAAAACGTTGCATGATATTTTAGAAAAACAAAACAGCCAAGAAACAATGGCAAAATTTAAATTCAGACTTCCGAGCCAAGACGACATAAGAAACTCTACGAACGGACAAATTATGTTGAGCATAATCAACAATGATTATGACGAAAAATTTTCTCTTGTAACAGGTTGTCCTGGTAGTGGTAAAACAACCGTTTCCATTTTTAGGCTGATACGCCTACTAAAAAATAGAAAACCCGCCATATTACTTACCTACCAAAGAATGTTGAAAGTTGCCATTGAAAACTTGCTTGCAAAGCAAGGAATATCAAATAATAAAGTGAATACTATCCATAGTTGGTTTCCAAGCACAACAAAAAGATTGTTGGGATATGAATTAGATGAAACGGATTTTAAAATATCTTATGATACTTCAAAAAGTGCCTATAAAGTATTCAGCAGAACCAAATGTTGGTATATCAAAAAAGAATATATAGATCAAGCCAAATCTAATGGATGGGTTGAAACGGATTATTCTTCACGCTTAACAATTCAACAAGGTGTTTGTGTAATATATGATCGGGGAGAATATAAATTTTACAAAAAACTGTCTGCATTCGAAATAGAAAATGCTTTGCGTGGAAAAGTAGGCAATATGGAACTTATACTTGACGAAGCGCAAGATCTTGAAGAAAGAATTTTTCAAGCGTTTCCGAAAGTATTTGGCAGAATGACAATTGGTGCAGACAATGACCAACAAGTGCACGAAGGTTCAGGTGCAAGCGAAACGATAATAAAGCAAGAAATAAGTCATTCATTAAACGAGTTTACTCTACAATTCAATTACAGGAACACTTATCAAATCTATAATTTTGCAAGGTACTTTGTTCCGAATAGCCCCAAAGCAAACGATAGTCAAACGTTATCAGCACTGAAACGATATAAGAATAACGGAGATTTACCCGAAGTACTTAAATTTAGCGATCAGTCTGATATGCAAAGCAGATTAAAGACAATCATTGAAAACTATAAAGGTTTTAATATTGGTGTATTGTTTCCGTTCAAAAACCAAGTTGAAAACTATCATTCCATAATATCAGGCTTTGGCTTTGAGTGTTCTAAGTATTACTCTGAAATGTCCGAAGCAGAAAAATCTAAGACCGAAAATGACCTAAAAAACATATTGGTTACAACCTTCATTTCTGCAAAAGGAATGGAGTTTGATATTGTAATTATGCCTGAATTTGAGAGTTTAAGAAACACAGACGAAGCCAAAAGGCAGGCTTATGTGGGTTGCACACGAGCTAAAAATAGGTTAGTCATTATGTACACAGGTAGCAAGCCGTCTATTTTAAACAACTTTCCAAGTGATACTTACGATACAGGTGATTTGTTTTATTAATTTGACAAACAGTTAAAAGAAAAAAACAATGGCAAAATATACTATACAACAGCTAAATAAATTAGGCAAAGAAGAAGTTGCAAAAATTGCAGCAACCCTAAATATTTCTGTTTCCACCAAATCAACAAAAAAACAGATTATTGAAAGTATTATTAATTGTCAAAAGGTACCAAGCTTATTCACTGATAAACTGCCAAGTCAAAGTAACAACAGCAATATTGATTTATCAAGAGTTAGTAAGGATAAACTTGATAGTTTATATATATCTTCTTTTGTAATTCAAATAAACAAGTCTAATTTATTAGACTATTTTGGAAGTGCTTTGATATATCCAGTGAATTACGAAACAAGAGAATTGGCAAGAAGCCAACGCACTAAGGATATTCAGCATTTTTCACCTAATCATTTACTCATTTCAGACGGCTTTACTGATGAGCCTAACGAGCAACAAGTTTTGATAGAAGTCGCATTAACCGATTTTGACAAACAAAATTTAGAAAGACTTCACGAAGTGGTTTATCTTTTACCCTATCCTTTACCCATATCCCGTGTAAATAAAATTTATTTTGCAAGTAAAGAAAGCCAAGAGAATAGTATTGCGTCAGCCAGTACATTCCAAGATGCTTTTTTACCAATTCATTTGTTTGATATTTGGACTGAATCCATTGAAAACAGAACTAACATAGTTCGAGAAATTCAAGTATCTCAAATTACTGCAAATAAAAATCTTAAAACTGAAAGCCAAGATAAGTTTAATAGGATTTTGGGTATGTTAGCGTTTATGAAAAATGCTGAAATATATTACGCCAACGAAACTTATGAATTGGCAATTTATAGCGACAAATATCTAAAACTATTAAGAGAAATAAACCCTTTCTTTGATAAACCTGAAATTGGCGTATTGGATAAAGGTAGTTTGTCATTTTACTCAACACTTATTAAACCTAAAAACAGTCCAAACGATACCTTGCAAAAAATTGTCAATGCAATTTATGCCAATGAAACATTTCGCAAAGACATACTTAAACAAATTTTAGGTACACCAACCGAAGAAGTACAAAATGCTTTCAAACTCTTGGTTGGAGACAAAACATTAGAAGCTTTACAAGCAATTGACCAATTAAAACCCGCAGCATTAGAATTAATATTGCTTGCTTTCTTGTTTCGTTTCCGAGACAAAGAAGGTAGCGATAAATATGCTCTGAAAGAGCAGTTACCTGAATTAATCAACAGAAAAACCCTAAAAACGATACGGACACACAATAGAGCAAGTATTGTTTTAGCGGTTTTAGGTTTGTATTATGGTTATAGAAGTTTGCCCAAAGATGAAGAGATTAATTTAAATGACAGTTATTTTGCTTCGTTTAGCAAAAACGGTAAATTCAATATCAAGTACAAACTTGATAATTTGCTTGACAGAATAACTATTGAAAGTGTCTATCAATTTTGCTTTTGGGATAATCAAAAAAATGATTTTGGGTTTCTAAAAGACGATAAAACAGTCGTCAAGTATGACCTTAATGAAGGTTATTCGGACGAGAAAACGTTTTCTATTGTTGAAAACTATCCAATAATAAGAATTTCAAAATGCCACTCAGAGCCTAATAAAAGGCTTAAAAATCAAACTATGGGTATGTGGGCAAAATTTATATCATTCATTAATGTCTTAAAAAAAAATGGCTTGGCACAAGGTGATGTAACTTTTGATACTACGGAATTTAACGTTTGGCTTCATAATAATCCAAGTTCCGACTTAGCAAATCTACTTGCAGAATTTCAAACATTGCAACAAAATGAACCTACAAATAATCAAGGATAAATTACTTTCAGCAAGCTCTGCAAATGAATTGGTAAACTTCATTCAATCTAATAGGAATGAAATTGAATGTTATTTTGTTTCGTTATCCGATGAACAAATAGAACAAGATAAATTTGATTTGCAATCGGCTTGTTTAGAGTTTATCAATTCACCAATATTCCAGACAAATAAATCAAATCCTGATTTCATAGAGATTATCACGCTCTTTGCTGAGCTCTTTGAAAAGATTGGCTTTTACGGTGCTATTGCGATTATCCGCACTAATCTACCCAAGGATAGTTCAATCAGACACCGCCTTAATGCGGTTTATTTATACTCACGTATTGGCAGAAATACCGAGTATATAGAAAAATTTAATGAAATTTTAGAGTCCCTTGAAAAAGCACAAAATTTTGCAGAAGTTGACTACACAGGACAGGTAATACAAGACACCATAAATTATTATTTACTTGGGAAAAAGGCTTTTGAAGCCACTCAGCAAACCGAACTCTTAGATAATTTTAAGACACTTTTCAATTCGCCACAATCTAAGCAAAGGTTTAAGTTCCTCAATCATCCATCACTCAAAGAATACTTAAACGGATATATTACAGATACAATATTTGTTGAACTAATTGAAGAGAAAGTTTATACACCATCTGCGATTACTCAACGAGTGTTTCAAAATTTGATAATAGACCATATCAATACATCGGGCTATTTACAAAAATATAGTAACGATGAAATAAGAGCAGATATTCTAAATTATGGCATGGCTGATTTTACCACAGCATACAAAGACCTAACCCCATACGATAGAGTACAACTCTATTGCTATTTCAATATGCGAAAGCATTTTTTCACAACCTATGCGGTTTATGAAAAGATATTTACAACTCTAAATAGTAATGTTTTTCAAAAAAACAAAGAATTAGTCTTTATAGATTTTGGTTGTGGTCCTCTTACGAGCGGTTTAGCCTTAGCAAGCCTTTACTATGATAATGAAAATGAGCCAATTTCAATGCGATATATCGGTATAGACATTGCAGAAAGTATGCTTGAAAAGGCAAAAGAATTTTCAGAAACGGAATTGTTTAGCCCTAATTCAGTGTTTAACTTTTATAGTAGTTGGGATTTAGTGCCTGATAGGGTAGTAGCAGAAATTACGCAAAACAATTCTTTTGTGATTTTTAATGCTTCTTATCTGTTTGCGAGTAGTTCGTTAGACGAGAAAAGCCTTGCATCATTTGTTAATAAAATCACATCACACTTGATAAGCACAGCCTATTTTGTATTTCAAAATCCAGATAGAGCAGATAGGAACGAAAAATACAAAAAGTTTAAGAAATATGTAGTACATAAAATTGAAGCAAGCGACACACAGAAAGTTTACTACAAGAATAACTCAAATTCTACGTTTGAGCCATCAAGCGAAGTTGTGAATTATGAAATTCTATCACTTTAACTCTTACGACAATGCAAATATCATTATTTGACAACCCTGCAACAGAAAAAAAGATTTCGGAAATCAACCCAAAAACACTTAATGACTTGGCATCATTGTCAAAGATTAAGGGCTTGTTATATATCCCTGAGTACATTACAAAAGAAGAACATGAATCATTTTGGCAGTCTGTAAATGCTGAAAATTGGTTAGGAGATTTAAAAAGGCGGGTACAGCATTATGGTTATAAGTACGACTATAAAGCCCGATTTATAGACTATTCAATGAAAATTGGCGAACTACCTGAATGGGTAATACCATTTGCTAAAAAACTATATCAAGAAGGGTATATGCCTGCTATACCCGACCAACTAATTGTAAACGAATATAAGCAAGGACAAGGAATTGCAAGCCACATTGATTGCGAGCCGTGCTTTGGAGATACGATTATTTCATTGAGTTTAGGTTCTACTTGCGTAATGGAGTTTACCAACAAAAAAACAGGAGAAAAAATTGAAGTCTTATTAGAACCAAGAAGTTTAGTAGTTTTAAAAGATGATGCTCGATATTTATGGACACACGGAATTAAAGGAAAAAAAGCCGACTTCTTCAAAGGAGTGAAATATGAAAGAACAACACGCATTTCATTGACTTTCAGAAATGTAATACTGAATACTTGTGCGATAAAAAAATAAAAACATCGTACAACATTGCATTTGTGCAAGGCGGGCAGACGTGCTAAATTCAGGCTTTTCTGCTTTCAATAAGCTTTGTACGTAGGTCAAATCTCGTTCCTCGCAAATATTTCTTCGCTGGCACCAAGCCTAAAACGACACGACACAGCAAACATTGACCGTTTGACACATTTTGACAAGAAACCAACATACAAACCCTATTGAAAACGGACAACGAGTAAGCCAACACGCATTGCCCCTTAAGTATTTCTCTATATTTTCTCCCTCACTTTAAAACAAGTGCGGAGCATTCACAAGCACCGCTGAAAGAAAAGTTAACACTGCGAGTAATTTTAACCAGCCGCGCAAACGGCACATTAGGTGTTACCCGATACACCAACCGACCCTTTGGCAAAAGCCAAAAGAGTCTCTTTTTGCTAATATTTAAAGATAATTTGCGATATTTCCAAACCAAAACTTAATTGATAAATGTTATTAGACAATAAGACAAAAACAGAAGACAACGAACACTACAAAGTGTTTGACTTCATAAAAGGAAACACCGAAAATGGTTCGCTCGACCTGGTGACAGGTTACTTTTCAGTAAACGCCTTGGCGTTGATGAAAGACCAGATCAATTCAGTTGAAAAATTTCGATTGATTTTAGGTAACCTCACGCAAGAGGAATCTCAACTCAACAAAATAATTGACCTGCTAAATGGAAACACCAGTATCCCTTCTACACTTTCGTTAAGTTCATCTGCTCAAAAAGCTGTTGCGTTTCTGCAACAGGATAATGTTGCTGTTAAGAAAATTCAGAATAATTTTTGCCACGCTAAAACATATATCTACACCGACAAGACCAAAACCAAAAACTATTTCATTGTTGGCAGTTCTAATCTGACCGATGCCGGACTGGGTATTAAGGAAAGTTCAAACATTGAACTGAATATTGCCAAACACGACTATGAATACGAATTTAAAAACCTGAAAAAATGGTTTCAGGAACTATGGGAAAAGGTTGCATCAGAAGAAATAGAATTGCCCGACAAAACCAAAATTAAAGTTAAACAATATATCATTGAACTAATTAAAAACCTCTACAAAGAGTACACCCCGCACGAGCTTTATTACAAAGTCCTTTACGAAATGTTTAAGGACGACATTCTGGAATTCTCTGGTGATGCAGAGTTCAAACGTGAAATTGCCCACTTAGAGGAAACTATCATTTACAAAACGCTTTTCCCTTACCAACAAAAAGGTGCTATCAGTTTGATTAAGATGCTCCAAAAGTTTAACGGAGCCATTTTAGCCGATGCCGTGGGTTTGGGTAAAACCTGGACGGCATTAGCCGTAATGAAATACTTTGAACTAAAAGGCTACACCCTTCTCTTACTTTGCCCAAAGAAACTTTCAAACAACTGGCAGCAATATAAAGTCGGTCAGCAAAGCCGATTTGAAAAAGATGAAATTGACTTTTACATCCGCTATCATACCGATTTACAGGAAGGGCGTTTTGACCGATATAATGACAAATCTCTTCGTTACTTTAAAACAAGACCAAAATTGCTGATTGTAATAGACGAAAGCCACAACCTGCGTAATGATAAATCTTCACGATATCGGTTTTTGGTGGATGAATTACTCATTCCGAAGAACAAAAGCAGAGATGTAAAAGTGTTACACCTTTCTGCAACTCCCATTAATAACAAGCTGATGGACATTCGCAATCAGTTTAAACTGATGACCAAAGGACTGGATGATGGGTTTAAAGGCACAGAATTGGAAATTGAAAGTCTGGAAAATATTTTCAAAACAGCACAAAAAGACTTTAGCGAATGGGCAAATCAACCGGACAGAAAAATTGCTGACTTTATCGCTAAGCTTCCAAAGAAATTCGAAAAGCTGACAGATGCTTTGATAGTGGCACGAACCCGAAAACTGATTGAGGGTGAATTTGGGGAAATAAATTTTCCGAAAAAGGAAGAACCTATTAATGAGTTTGTTGCCCCTGAAAATATTGGCGACTTACAATCATTTGACGATATATTGGACGCTATTTCGGTAAACTTAACAGCATACCGACCAGCCGACTACATCAAAGATATTCAACCCAAAAGCGTACTGGAAGATGAAAGGCAACGCCAGAAGTTCCTCGTTAAAATGATGTATATCTTGTTGGTGAAGCGGCTGGAATCAAGTTGGTTTTCATTCAAAAGCACCGTTGAAAATATTTTAAACCATCACATACATGCACTTGATAAAGTTGAGCAATTTATTCAAAGCCAAACCGATAGTGCCATTCAAGATGATTTGACCGAAGAAGAATTAGAAGAAATTGATGAAACAGCAGCCGAAATAGCTGGTCCAGATGCAGAAGAACAACATTTTACCTTAGGCAAAAAAAATCCTGTCCATCTTTCGCAAATCACGGATATAGATCTGTTTAAACAGCATTTAGCAGCCGACATACAAAAGCTATCTAAACTGAAAGCCAACTTGGATAAGTATGAAGCCGATTTCAACGCCGGGAAGGCAGCAGACGAAAAAATAAACAAACTCATCGAACACATCATCCACAAGCAACAGAAGTCTGACAACAAAAAAGTGTTGGTCTTTACCGTGTTTAAAGACACAGCCAAATTCCTGTATGATGAACTCAAAAAAAGAGGCATTCCCAATATAGCATTTGTTTCTGGTTCTATCAGTGAAACATTTGATGGCTATTCGGGCGAAAAATTTGAACCCATTCTGGAACGATTTGCCCCTTTCACCAAGCTCTATAATGAAAAAGATTGGTCAGAATTGTACGAAAGAATAAATCTTTCAACAGCATACAAAGTAGGAGATAAATGGAAAGTGCCCTATGAAAAATGGTTAGAAATCATCAAACAACACGACCCAATCACACGAGCAAAAATTGAAAACCCTATAGATGTTTTAATTGCCACCGACTGTTTAAGCGAAGGTCAAAACCTGCAGGATTGCGACCTGGTGGTCAACTACGATATCCACTGGAATCCGGTTCGTTTGATTCAGCGGATGGGACGTATTGACCGTATCGGATCGCCCAACAAAACCATTAAAGGAATCAACTTTTGGCCGGGTAAGAACTATGAAGATTATCTCAACCTGAAATCAAGAGTTGAAAACCGTATGGCTTTGATGACCGTGGTGGGAACTGAACTGGACGACCAAATAACTCCCGAACTGCAAAAAATGGTGGAAGAAAATCCGCTATTGCCGAAGCAAGCCCAAAAAATGCTCGAGCAACTGCAATTAACCTGGGATGACGTGGAAACAAGTGAAGAAACCTTGGGCTTGAACGACTTTTCTTTGGAGCAATTCCGACAAGAATTGTTTGAGTTCTTCAAAAAGAATGAAGAGTTTTTTAAAAAAATACCCAACGGCGTTTTTACAGGGTTCAAATTCAAACCCAACAAAAAATGGGAATCCATGCCCGACAGCATTGTTGCAGTGCTGGGTTATCCCAAAAGACCTGACGATGTTACAGACCATGTGTATGATGAAATTCATTTGTTGCATCAAAACATTGAAGAGGGGAAAAGCGGCAAACTGGTTTTAAGCAACAATCAGGAAATACTTACCTTGCTTCGCAACCACAAACTGGAAGCTCGTTACGTTCCCAAAAACATTGATAAGGGCGACGAGGCTGCTTTAAATAAACTGGCAGATGCCGTTGGCAATTGGATAAAATCACAGGTAATCCCTGTAGCCGTAAATCAAATTCAGGAATTGTTTACAGGTAACGCAACACCTCAAAAGATAACGCCCGAACAAAAAAAGCTGGAAGAAAAATTTAAGCCGGAAAATTTCGATTTGATAAATTGGTTTGTAATCTCAAATTAGTAAGCACCCATGAATCTGGACATATTCAATACAGCCAATCTTTTTGAAGCAGCCACCCATCTGTTTCAGCAGTTGAAAATCCAGCTCAACTCCAACACCGCTGAACCGCTGCCCACAAGAGATATTTTAAAACATCATTACAAAGACAACGCCACCTTTAATGCCATTGAAAAAACCTATTTCCTTGGCATTATTGACGATTCGGTTTTCAGAGCAACAGGATTGTTTGACACTAACTATTCCTACAAACAAGCTATTGAACAGGGCGACGAGAACTACAACGGCTTAATGCTATTTGCCTTAGAACTCAATAATCATCCCACCCGAACCGAAATCTCCGAACTGACCAGAGCCTTTAACCGCATCAGCCTAAAAATGCCCGTGGCGCTCCTCCTAAAGTACCCTCCAACATCCTTGTTGGAGGGTAAGCCCTTGCCCGATGGCGAATCCTTCATTTCCATAGCGATCAGCGAACGCTTTAAATACCTGCAAAACTGGCGCCAAGGCGAAAAAGCAGGCAAAGTGATTATGCTGCGCGACATACACACCCAAAACACCCACGCAGGACACATACGAATATTAAAAGACTTAATCACGCCTGATAACGTTCGCAATTATGACCAACTGCATCAGCATTGGCTGCAAGTACTGGATGTAAGCATCCTGAACAAAAAATTCTTTCAGGAACTGTCCAACTGGTATTTCGCAGCGATGAAGGAGGTTTCTTTTCCTGACGACATGGAAAAAAATGAGGAAGTCCGCAACGCTACCAACCTCATTCGCCTCATTACAAGGGTTATTTTCATTTGGTTTATCAAAGAAAAACAGTTGGTGCCTGCTTCGCTGTTCCAAAAAGATTTTGTAGCAAGCATTCTCAAAGACTTCCTCAAAGACAAACACGCCCACAACTACTACAACGCCATTTTGCAAAACCTGTTCTTCGCCACCCTGAACCA
>JANWVW010000066.1 GCA_025056095.1 Bacteroidia bacterium | reverse complement strand
AGCATGCCGTTAGGCAGTACGAAGCGTTAGCGAAGTACCGAAGCGAAGCGCAGTGCGGAATGCCCCGACCCTTGCGCCAGCAAGGGGCACGCCCAAAAAGAAAAAAATAAAAATACTAAGACTTATGCATTTTCCTAATTTTGTACTCCGCGTACTCATTCATAATGGCTTTGAATAAACTTTCTGCGATTAACTTACCGCCATCCCAAGAAAAGTGCATGTAATCTCCGAAAGCTAAATAAGGGCGGGCTTTTTCTTGCCAATAAACAATAGAACCCTCTTCCCCCATCATTTTGAACAAATCCCAAAAAGCAACGCCTGCACGCTCTGCGGCACGCTTCTGCGCAGCTAATAAAGTCCTTATATGCTTGTAACTTTGATACTTACCCTCCACTTTATGCGCCATGTCTTGAACCCCTACAAAAATAATACTTGCTTCGGGAAGTATCCTTTTGAACATCATCAAAGTTTCATAATAAATATCTTCCATTTTTTGGGCAATTTTTTCTGCATTGTGGTCGTGCATGTGTGCAACTACATTCCCACCGTACTCTAATATAACTAACTTGGTATTTGTAAGTTTGAGTTGTTTGGTCAAAATATCAGGGTTCATGATTTTGAGATTGTGTCCGCCATGCCCAGAGATACCATAACAACCTACATGAAAACCTGTTGAATCGTTGAGATAAATGCCATAAATATCAGGACTTTTATGAGCAGAAAAAGATAAAGTAACTTTATGATGCCCACTTTTAGTAGCAAAGTGTAAAATTTGAGGTTCAGCAGTAGGTTTGAGTAAAACTTGTTTTTCAGGTTCATCATCTATTTTTACTGTAAGAGAGCAAGGTACTTGGGCATTGCCATACAGTAACGAAATACGATTGAAGCCGATATGCTCTTTCCAAAATTTTTCTGTAGTTTCAAAAGTGATATAAGCTTTGTAACGATTAAAGTCCAGCTTTTGGGTTGTATCTACAAATTCTTTGGGGGGCGAAAAACGAAAATGCACACCACCTATACCATAATTGTTGTTTGGATAGGGATTTTCCGTTATGCCGTACATAACCCAGTTGCTGCTTTTTGAACGCCTTACTAAGCGATTAGGATAGATATCTGTAAGGTCGTTAATGGCTACGTAGCCTGGTCCGCTTCCCCCATATTGCTGCTGAAAAGCTAATCCTAAGTCATGAGAAATACGCCCTTTCATCAGCTGCGAGTCACCATAGTGCGCAATATGAATACTACTGTGAGTATATTCCATTTGCTCTAAAACTTTGAAGAAGTTATCCATTGCACTATTTCCGAGGGTATCTTTGGGATTAATCAGGGCTATGCGCTTAGCGTATTCAGAAGTATCTCTTACATAAGTATTAGTATCTTTAACAAGTGAATTTTGTTTTTGATAAGCATTATTTTCATCTAAAACTTTTGATGAGATAATTTGATTTTTGTCTTCTTTACCTTGCTGCAAAAGGGCTAACTTACGCGCATGATTTTCTGTGCTATCTTTTTCGGGAATCAACCACTGACTTAGAGTAGGATACTTCAAAACTGAATTTGCAGGCAAAAAAGAAAACAACCATGCGAATAAAAGCAAAGTCAAGTGTGTGGTCAGAAGGAGTACCAATACCTTGCGGTGGGCGTTCATAGTTAGCACAAATTTAATGACAATGGGCTATTGTACAAGAGCATGCCACTTTCAAAATTTTGTTTATGTGCTGAATTTAATTAGTTTGTGCAAAAAACGAAATGTTTTTTGTATCAAAATTCAATGAGTTAATAAACCAACTTATAGTATAGATTTAAGCCCTTTTTTGAGTACATATTTAATTAGCGGGTAGGTTTCTAAACTGTCAATTTCACTGTAAGATAAAGACTTCCAACATACTTGTGTAATGTCTTCTACTAGTTGGGGCTCAAATGTACCTTGATAATTACTTTTCATCAAAAACCAGTCTGTTTTTTTAAGAATATGCTTATCTTCTATCACATATTCATGATAAGTAGTGGCTAATTTCTCAACAATAGATACGCCTTGAATGCCTGTTTCTTCACATACTTCACGAACTGCACATGCTTGAATATCTTCGTAGTTTTCTACTTTTCCTTTTGGTAAGTCCCACTTATTTTTGCGGTGAATGAGCAAAATTTGCTTATTATCATTGTACACTAATCCCCCTGCGGCATGTATTAAAGTGTATTGGCTGCGAAATAAAGATTGTAGATTATTTTTTTGAAGTTTATCTACAAAAGCAATTTTGAGTTCAGATAGAGTACAATTAAAAAAGTCAAATGAGATGTTTTTAGCCAAAAAGCGAGAAAAAGCAATGGTAAAATCAATATCGGGTTCAATGTTCCAAATAATGGTATATGAAGTAAAAAAAGTCTTTGCGTTATTTTTTATGTGCTCAAATAAGGCGCTTACTTGGGTAGAGTACTTTTTTTCTGCATCTTTTTTGTAGAAATAGCTAACAGATAAGGTATTTTCTGATTTAAGTTGAGTTAAAGATTTTATGCGTTCTATGCTAATCATTAAGCCTTTTTGAAAAATTTTCATGTCTAAAAATAGTCTGATTTTTTCAAACCGAGAAAACTGAAAGCAGTATTTGTGAATATATTTTCTTTCATTGAAGCAGGAATGTCTTCCATGTTTTCTATCATTTTGCCGTGTTCCAAGTCCCCCAAAGGAAAAGGGTAATCTGTGCCAAAGGCTACTCTTTCACTTCCGAATAAGGCTAGTAAATAGCGCAAAGCTTCTTCGTCATGCGTAATCGAGTCTACGTAAAATTTATTGACATAGCTGCTTGGTGGTTTTTGAATGTTTACTGCACACAAATCAGGGCGAGCATAAAAGCCATGATCTATACGCCCCAGTGTGAATGGAAAAGCTCCACCACCGTGCGTGAACATCACTTTTAGTTTAGGGAATTTGTCAAAAATACCGCCAAAAATCATAGAACATATTGCACGTGAAGTTTCGGCAGGCATTCCAACTAGCCAAGGTAAAAAGTATTTAGGAATACTTTTTTCGCCCATCATTTCCCAAGGGTGGATGAGAATGGCTACACCTAAGTCTTGAGCTGCTTCCCAAAAAGGATAAAATTCAGGGTCATCTAAATTCTTATCATTGATATTTGTGCCAATTTCTACACCAGGCATGCGTAGCCAAGCCACACAACGTTCCATTTCTTTAATTGCTAAATCTATACTCTGCATAGGTAGAGTACCTAAACCAATAAAACGCTTTGGATACTGCTCTACTATCTGCGCTAAATGGTCATTCAAAAAACGACACCATTCAAATGTATGCTCAGGTTTTGCCCAATAATTAAACAAAACGGGAACTGTACATAAAACTTTTATGTCTACGTTGTCCTCATCCATGTCTTTAATAATTTCTTCGGGGTCCCAACAGTTTTGTTCAATTGCTCTAAAAAAACGCCCATCATCTCGTACCATGTGTGCTTTTCCTTTTTCAATGTGCTTAATCTGAATAAAACCTCCATAACCAAATTTTTGCTTTAAGTCTTCCCATGTTTCAGGTAAAATGTGGGCATGAATGTCTACTTTTCTCATAGCACAAACATAAGATTTTTTCAGAGTTTAAGGTAATTTAGGTTCTACAAGAATAACTTCTTCTCTAAGAATTTTAACCTTTCCTGGTTCATAACCCTTAGGCTTGACAACAAATTTTTTTTCTGTAACGCTTACTTTGGCTAGCTGCTCGCCTTTAGCTTTTGAGTAGTACGCGGCAATAGATGCAGCGGCTTCTATTACAGACTGCGGAATATGTTTATTTCCTGCTCTTTTGATTACTACGTGTGAACCTTGTGCATCTTTGGCATGCAACCAAATATCGTTTTTATGTGCGTATTTGAGTGTCAAAAGGTCCGCGTTTTCTGCATCTTTGGAAACTAATATCACATAGCCTTCTACCTCAAACTTTCTAAATAAGGTCAGAGGATTTTGTTCTGTGTGGTCTTTTAGTGCTTCTTTCCAAATAAAAGAGTGTTCGTTCCATTCTTTAACTTCATCAATTTCAGATAAGGTTTTAATCTTTTGACAAATATGCTCTAACTGTTGTTTTAATACAGGAATTTCATTTTGTGCTTGTTGTTTCAAAAGTTCTAGCCGCTTAGCTTTCTTGTAATACTTTTCAGCATTTTGTTGAGGGGTAAGTTGGCTATCCAATGAAATTTTAATATAGCTGTTGGTATAAAAATTATACAGTTCCACATTTTCTTGACCTTGTGAGAGATTGTGCAAGTTTGCCATAATTACGTCGGCTTTTTGCTGAAAAATGTTGGGTTGTGTTTGAATCTGTTCAAACTCTTTAATTTTACCTGAAAGTATTTTTTTTTGCTTTTCAAAGTATTTCAAAGCGGTTTCTTTCTGTACTAAGAAGTCTTTTGTTTGAAAATAGCTTCTAACAAAATTGTGCAAAGCCTTGACTAAATCTGTACTCTCAAATAAAAGTTTTTGAGTAGGTTTCCAAGGTTCAAAAAAGCTAAAAAAAATTTCTTTATCGCCTTGAATTATGTAATACTTTTGTGGATTAAGTAAGACATTTAGCATTGCTTGGCTTATCTGAAAAACTTCTTGTTTATCACCTTTATTTTGTACTTTATCTGAAAGGTATACAAGCATATTTTTAGAAAAAATAGGTAGTATCTGCTTGATTGCGGATATGTAACAGGCATAAGTTTTTTCTTCAAGGGCATTGGACAAACTTTGTGGTGTAATGGGTACAGGTTTGTAGAGAGTAGTATAGTCTAAATTCTGGTCAGCTAAAAGATTGTTTCTAAAAAGATATTTAACTTTATCCTGGTAATACAAAATTACATTAGATTGATTGCCATGCATTTTTACCAAAATGAGATAGTCATTTTGTAACTTAATCATCAAACTTCGATCGTAGTTAATAACAGAAACACTCTCAATAATTAAATTTTGTATCTCTTGCCATAGAATAATGCTATTGTGGTGTGATTTAGGATATTGCAAAGTAGGAAGTACATAGCTCCACACACTTTGGCAATTGACAATTAAAAACATTCCCTGCAATACCTCAATAACCAACTCGTCTTTTTGTTGGCAAAAGCAATGTAAAATTTTTTTGTTTTTCCAATTTTGGTCAAGAATATGGGCTATTTGGGATAGAGTAAAATACGTTAGGTGCATGCACAAAGATAGATATGTTTAAACAATAAAACCACGCGTTACGCGTGGTTATGATACAACAAAATAAGGCTTTTTTATAGATTACCTCTACGAGCTTGCTCTCTTTCTATGGCTTCAAACAGTGCTTTGAAGTTTCCTTTACCAAAAGAAGTCGCACCTTTACGTTGAATAATTTCGTAGAATACTGTGGGTCTATCTTGGACAGGTTTAGTGAATATTTGCAATAAATAACCTTCGTCATCTCTATCAACTAAAATGCCTAAGTCGCGAAGGATGCTGACCTCTTCATCAATTTTGCCTACGCGGTCAAGTAAATTTTCATAATAAGTAGCAGGAACGCTCAAAAATTCTACGCCGCGTTTGCGAAGTTCGCTTACAGTGAAAATAATATCATCTGTGGCAACGGCGATGTGCTGCACTCCTGGACCATGATAAAACTCTAAATACTCTTCGATTTGAGATTTCTTTTTACCTTTGGCAGGTTCGTTTATGGGGAATTTTATTCGCCCGTTACCATTGGTCATAACTTTACTCATTAAAGCAGAATATTCTGTGGAGATATCTTTATCGTCAAAAGAAATGAGTTGTTTAAAGCCCATTACATCTGCATAGAATTTTGCCCATACGTTCATTTCGTTCCAACCTACATTTCCTACACAGTGGTCTACGTATTTCAGACCTACTTCAGGCGGATTGTATTCACTTTTCCAAGGTTGGTAGCCAGGTAAAAATACACCGTTATAATTTTTTCTTTCTACGAAAATATGCACAGTGTCCCCATAAGTATGGATACCTGAGCGGACTACTGTTCCGTATTCATCTTGTTCGGTTACAGGTTCTAGGTAAGCTTTAGCGCCCCTCTTTGTGGTTTGTACAAAAGCATCTGTGGCATCGTCTACCCAAAGTGCAAGAACTTTTACGCCATCACCATGTTTGAGAATGTGCTCATAAATAGGATGATCAGGATGCATGGGAGTAGTGAGGACTAAGGTAATTTTGCCTTGCCGAAGAGCATAAGAAGCTTTATCTCTTACTCCCGTTTCAGGACCTGCATAAGCCAAAGATTGAAAGCCAAAAGCAGACTTGTAGAAGTAAGCCGCTTGTTTAGCATTCCCTACATAGAATTCTATGTAGTCTGTACCGTTGATTGGGAGAAAATCTACGCCTGTTTGTACATCTTCTTGAAGAGTTTCCATAGCATACAAAAATAACAATTTTTACAAAAAAATCATAAAACTAAAAACAGAAAGTACCTGAACTGTTTTTTTTGAATTTTTATGAAGTTTTAGGTAGTTTGCTATTTAGCCAACCTTTTTGCAGTAAATACTGCGCAATTTGTACGGCATTTGTAGCGGCACCTTTTCGGAGATTGTCAGCTACAATCCACATATTGAGTGCGTAGGGATTGTGTAAATCTTTACGTATTCTACCTACAAATACTTCGTCTTTTCCTTCTGCGTATAAGGGCATAGGATATACATTTTCGAATGGATTGTCTTGAACAATCACGCCTGACGTATGCGAAAGAATATCTCTCACTTCATCAAGATTAGGTTCATTTTCAAATTCTACATACACACTTTCAGAATGTCCCCCGCGTACAGGCACACGCACAGTAGTAGCTGTAACTTGGATACTTGCTCGCATAATTTTTTGCGTTTCATTGATCATTTTCATTTCCTCTTTTGTGTATCCATTTTCTAAAAATACATCAATATGAGGTAAACAATTGAGGTCAATAGGATAAGGATAGACTTTCTCACCTTCAATATTTTGGCGCTCATTTTCTAACTGTCTGATTGCTTTTGCACCCGTACCACTAACCGATTGGTAAGTAGATACCACTACTCTCTTAGCAGTGTATTTTAAGTGCAAAGGATTAAGAACCATTACCATTTGTATAGTGGAACAGTTTGGATTAGCAATAATAAAGTCTTTATCCGTGAGTACATCAGCATTTATTTCAGGTACAATTAAAGGTATGTGGAACTCCATGCGCCAGTACGAAGAGTTATCTATTACTCTTGTACCTACGGATGCAAATTTAGGTGCATATATTTTAGAAACTAATGAACCTGCGGAAAACAAAGCTAAATCTGGTTTTTCCTGTATTGCTTGTTCTATATCAATAACAGAGTAAGTGTTACCACCAAACTCTATGCTTTTACCTACGGATTTTTCTGATGCCACAGGAAATAGTTGAGTTACTGGAAATTTGCGTTCAGATAAAACTTTTAACATTACAGAACCTACTAAACCTGTGCAACCTACTACGGCTACTTTCATGCTACAAAAGTATAGATTTCTGTTTTACAGTGTTTTGAATATAAGCAAAAAAATTGTATCTTTGCCATCGGCATGCCCAAAGATATTATTATTGCCATAGATGGTTATTCAGCCTGTGGTAAAAGCACTACGGCAAGATTAGTAGCAGAGAAGTTAGAATATGTATTTATAGATTCAGGTGCAATGTACAGGGCAGCCACGCTCTACTTTCTACGCAATAGGATAAACTTTAACAAGCCTGAAGAGGTACTTAAAGCCTTAGAAAACATCCATATTCACTTTGAGTACAACAAACAAACTAAACGCCCTGATACTTATCTAAATGGGGAATATGTAGAAAATGAAATTCGCTCATTGGCAGTATCTGAATGCGTAAGTGAAGTATCCGCTATCTCTGCGGTGCGGCGAACTATGGTTGCGCAGCAACAAAGAATGGGCAAAAATAAACGCATTGTTATGGATGGGCGAGATATTGGCACGCATGTATTCCCTGACGCAGAGCTGAAAATTTTTATGACCGCAGACCTAGAAGTACGTGTCCAAAGAAGAGTACTAGAACTTCAACAAAGGGGAAATATTCACGTAGATCCTGCTGAAGTACGCCAAAACCTATTACACAGAGATTATATTGATTCTCACCGAGCTGATAGCCCATTGATTAAAGCCGCAGATGCTATTGAGTTAGACACTACTTATTATACCATTCCAGAGCAGGTAGCTATTGTCTATCAGTGGGCTATGGAACGGATACAAGGCACTGCAAATGGAAATCAATAAAAAGGTTATGCAAGTACAACGTAGAGTATATTTAGACAATGCCGCTTCCACCTTTTTAGAACCTGCTGTATTAGAAGCAATGTTGCCATATTTTCAAGAATGGCAAGGTAATCCTTCCTCTACGCACTATCATGGTAGAATTGTAAAAAATGCCCTAGAAAACGCCCGTAAAACTATTGCTGAACTTCTGAATGCTAAACCTAGCGAAATATTTTTCACCTCTGGAGGAACAGAAGCGGACAACATGGCTATTTTTGGCTGTGTTGAACAGTACGGTATTCAACATATTATCAGCTCACGGTTGGAACATCATGCTATTACTCACACAATTGAGTATTTGAGTAAAAAAGGAATAGTTCAAGCTCATTGGCTAGAAAATGATAGGTTAGGTAGATTGAATTTCACACAATTAGAGCAGCTTTTACAACAGTATAAGAATGTGCTTGTAGTTTTGATGCATGGAAATAATGAGATTGGCAATTTAGTTAATCTTGAATATCTCTCTGAACTTTGTAAAGCGTACAAAGCTTTTTTGTTGAGCGATACTGTACAAACCGTAGGGCACTATCCAATAGATGCACAAAAGTTAGGGCTTAGCTTTTTTTGCGGAGCGGCGCATAAATTTCATGGTCCCAAAGGTGTAGGCTTTTTGTATGTCAATCAAAGTGTAAAGATTGGATCTCACATTCATGGTGGTTCGCAAGAACGAAATTTGCGCGCAGGAACAGAAAATTTACCAGGAATTGTAGGTATGGCTAAGGCTTTGGAGATAGCAGTTCAAAATCAGGAAAAGAACTATCAATACATAAAGCGGCTTAGAGATTATTTCATTGATAAACTTAAAATGACAATTCCCGGTGTCAAATTTAATGGGGATGTGGAAAGCAGCATGGTATCGGTCATAAATGTGTGTTTTCCCAGCAGTGAGTATGAAGATATGCTTTTATTTCAATTAGACCTTCAAGGTATATCGGCTTCGGCAGGTTCGGCTTGTACTTCAGGAAGTAATTTAGGTTCGCATGTATTACGTGCTTTGGGGCTTTCAGAAAGTGAGATTAAAAACTCGGTTCGTTTTTCGTTTAGTCGTTTTACTACTTATGATGAATTAGATTACGCGCTCGATGTGCTTGAAAAAATGTTTGTCAAATCTTACCACGTATAAGAAGTAGTTTGATAAGCCTACAAAATAATTTTAGTCTTAAAAAATTAAAAACTTAACCTTTGAGTATCATCTTTTGTGTAAAACAAAACAATCCCTAATACAAAGCTTCGTAAATGACTGCTGCACCTTGTCCTACTCCCACACACATAGTCGCTAAACCGTACTTTTTACCTTGCTTACGCAATTCATGAATAAGAGTAACCGATATCCTTGCCCCTGAACAACCTAACGGATGACCTATTGCAATAGCCCCACCGTTTACATTTACTTTGCTTACATCCAAGTCTAAATCTCGGATACAAGCAATAGACTGTGCAGCAAAAGCTTCGTTAAGTTCTATCAAATCTATGTCCTGAATGGATAAACCTGCCCTTTTTAGCGCTTTTTGAGTAGCAGGCACAGGACCTATGCCCATGATGTCAGGATGAACTCCCGCTATAGCAACAGATACCACACGCGCCAAAGGTTGAAGGTTATACTTTTTTAGAATTTCTTCGTTTACCAAAACTAACGCCGCTGCTCCATCGTTCAAAGATGAGGAATTTCCTGCGGTTACAGTGCCATCTTTGCGAAATGCAGGTTTTAGCTTGGCTAACTTTTCCAAAGTGGTATCAGGGCGAGGGTTTTCATCTTTATTAAAAATGATAACCTCACCATTACTTTGCGGTATGCTTACAGGAATAATTTCGTCGTCAAAGCGGTTTTGAGCGGCAGCTTTGGCATATTTTTGTTGAGAATGATAAGCAAACTCATCTTGCTGTTCGCGGCTTATCCTATATCTTTCTGCAATATTTTCAGCTGTTTCTCCCATGCTATACGGATGGTAGCGCTTAGCTAATTCAGGATTAACAAATCGCCAACCTATAGAAGTATCGTATATTTCGATGTTACGAGAAAAAGCCGCTTCAGCTTTTGCCATCACGAAAGGCGCGCGGGTCATACTTTCTACGCCCCCGGCTACGTAAGCTGCACCTTCCCCTAGTGCACAAGCCCGATAAGCATCCATAATAGCTTGCAGTCCAGAAGCACACAACCTATTAACCGTAACACCCCCTACCTCAATAGGCAAATCCGCTAAAAGTACGGCCATACGAGCTACATCACGATTGTCCTCACCTGCTTGGTTAGCTGCACCCATGATAACATCCTCTATCTCTTCGGGGTCAATACCACTTTTTTCTACTGCTTTGCGTAAAACTAACGCTGCTAAGTCATCAGGACGAGTGTTTCTCAACGTACCACCAAATTTGCCAATCGGAGTTCTAACCGCAGATACGATAAAAACATCTTTCATACTTACAAAAGTAGAGATTATTTGAATTATTTTGACTGCGTGCGAACAAAAAAACTCTACCTGTGCTTAAATCTTTGCATAAAACTCACAGTAGGATGCTGCTCAAAAGCTGTACCTATTACTACAAGGTTAGCTCCTGCTTCAAAAAGTTCGCACATTTTTTCAGGGGATTGTATTCCCCCACCTACCCAAATAGGAACAGAAACCACTTCTTTGAGCTGCTGTACAATAGCAGGATTTACACTGTACTGTGCCCCGCTGCCCGCTTCAAGATAAATATTTTGCAAACCTAAATACTGTCCTGCTAGTGCCGTAGCTGTGATGATATCTATTTTATTAGCAGGTATCGGTATAGTGTGGCTAAGATAAGACACAGAAGTCGGCTTGCCACTATCTACAAGGATATAGCCCACAGAAATAGTAGGAATTTGATAATGATAAACTAACGGCGCAGCAACTACATGTTGCCCAATTAAAAATTCAGGATTTCGCCCCGAAATAAGAGATAAAAACAAAACCGCATCTACATTCGGTACTAGCTGTAAAGTGTTCCCTGGAAATAGAATTACAGGGATATTTGTGTGCTGCTTCAAAAAACGTACTAACTCTTGCAAAAATGCGTTTTTTAACAAGCTTCCGCCCACAAAAAAATAATCTATTCCTGCACAATCCGCTAACTCTGGAATCTGCTCCAAAAAATCTACTTTGTCAGGGTCTATTAACCAAGCTAACTGTTTTGGTCGTACAAAATTTATTTGCTTCATGCTTCAAAGTAAAATAAAAATCTTTGTATCTCCATAGCTCTAATCAATTTCTTGCTATTCGTTCTGCAATTGAACTCAAACATATTGCCAACTAAATACGTAAAACAACGTAGCTTCTTTCAAAAGTTGATTCTATCATATTTTTGTATGATGGCAAATATCGCAGCTTGTGCAATATGTGTAAGTATTTTATGCGGTTTATCTGTCTATGCACAGAAAAGCGGTTTAAGTGAGGAAAATAAACTTTTGCTTCAAGACCTGGAGCAGCAATTAGCTTTTTTAGGTAGAGAAATTCTTAGGTCTAATGCAGATAATATCAAATTGAGTAGCAGTCAGCAGTTTATTAAATTGATGGCTCAAGCTTTACGAGTAGAAGGTTCTTTTGAATATCCTTTTGATTCACTATCTACAGTATCTAAACTCATGCCCGCAGATAAAAAATTTCGGCTATTTACTTGGTATTACGGCTTATCTAATGGCAGGCATAGGTATTTTGGTTGCGTACAATTTTTAGATGAAAAAGGCAAAGAGAAAATTATTCCCCTTTTTGACCGTACTCAAAAGCAAGTGGACTTGGAGTTTAAGAAGTTAAGTAATGAAAATTGGATTGGGGCTTTGTACTATCAACTCTTTACCGTTGAGTATAAACGAAAAAAATACTACATTGTCATAGGTTGGAATGGATTAAATGACAAAAAGTCCAGTCTTAAAATTATTGATGTTATTCGTATAGAAGGAGATAAAGTGGTTTTTGGTGAACCTATTTTTTATTTGCTTCCAAAAATTGCTCAAACTAGGGTTATTCATCAGTACAACAAGATGGCATCTATGAGCTGCAAATATGACTCTGAAAAGAATGCAATTATTTATGACCATTTAGTTCCCATGCAGCGTGCTGATGGTACTCGTTCTAGTGCCAGAGAAGATTATGTACCTGACGGTTCTTATGATGCCTTAGTATTCAAAAAAGGCAAGTTTATCAAGGTTAAAGATTATGACCAAAGAGCTACTAAAACACAATCTCGTTACGATAAAAAACCTAACATTAAGAAGAATAAGAAAGGAAAGGCTAAAAGACAATTTGGAGTGCCTGTGAAAAGGTAGTGTTTGTTTATATATTTTATGAATATTTTTTTGGGCGTGCCCTTGCCCACACTTCGCTTGCGCTCGTGTGGGCAAGGTCGGCGTGCTTCGGGCTACGCTATCGCTTCGGTGCTGCGCTGCGCTCCGCACTGGGCTAACGCCCACC
>JANWVW010000065.1 GCA_025056095.1 Bacteroidia bacterium | reverse complement strand
CCACACTTCGCTTGCGCTTGTGTGGGCAAGGTCGGCGTGCTACGGGCTACGCTATCGCTTCGGTGCTACGCTTCGCTACGCACTGGGCTAACGCCCACCCTTCGCATGCCTCACGCAAGGGAACTCTGAAACTATCGTTTCTCTGTAATTTATGCAAAGTTTTAGTTTGTAAGTGATTGTACTTCAAGCTCAAACAAGGTAAAGACATAACTGCATAGGTCAATTGCGTGAGGGGCATGGAGCATGCCGTTAGGCAGTACAAAGCGTTAGCGAAGTACCGAAGCGAAAGCGTAGTGCGGAATGCCCCGACCCTTGCGTTAGCAAGGGGCACGCCCAAAAAAATCAACTCACTTTTTAGAAATATACAACAAATTTTGCCTACCTATCTTGTTGAAAATGAGCGTTTAACTCTATTAACTCACCTACTCTTACGCAAAAATACTTTGACAGTTTGTTAAATCTTATTAGTTTTGCAGTCCGTTTCAAAAAGTTGATTTTGCAATGCCAACTATACAACAGTTAGTAAGATTAGGACGTAAGCCGGTGAGTTACAAGAGTAAATCCCCTGCAATGACAGGATGTCCCCAAAAACGGGGAGTTTGTACGCGTGTTTACATTACTACCCCTAAAAAGCCAAACTCTGCCCAAAGAAAAGTAGCACGTGTTCGTTTAACAAACAAGTTCGAAGTTACTGCTTACATTCCTGGGGAAGGGCACAACTTACAAGAGCATTCAATTGTGTTAATCAGAGGGGGGCGTGTAAAAGACTTACCTGGTGTGCGTTATCATATTATTCGCGGTGCATTAGATACCGCAGGAGTAAAAGATAGAAAACAAGGACGTTCAAAATACGGTACAAAACGACCAAAAGCTAATACACCTGCCGCAGCAGCTACTACCGCAAAAGGAGGTAAAAAATAATTATGAGAAAAGGAAAACCTAGAAAAAGATACATAGCACCCGACCCAAAATACAATGACGAAATGGTAGCTAAGTTCGTCAACAACCTTATGTGGGAAGGAAAGAAATCTATTGCTTACAGAATATTTTACAGAGCTATTGATATCGTAACCCAAAAGTCTGGTGAAGATGGCTTAGAGGTATTCAAGCGTGCACTAAACAACATCATGCCTGTGGTTGAAGTGAGAAGCAGGCGTGTGGGAGGTGCAAACTTTCAAGTTCCCACAGAGGTTAGACCTGAACGCAGAGTATCCTTAGGGATGAAGTGGCTCATTACTTATGCCCGCAAGCGCAATGAAAAAAGCATGGAAGAAAAGTTGGCTGCTGAAATTATAGCAGCATCTAAAAACGAAGGTGCAGCAGTAAAGAAAAAAGAAGAAACTCACCGAATGGCAGAAGCCAACAAAGCTTTTGCACACTTCCGCTTTTAATAGTCTTAAACCAAAGAACTTTGCAAATGGGACGCTTCGTCCCATTTTTGTTTTTTTGGGTTTATAAGGTTTTTTTATAGTTTTGCTGGCTATGAAAAGGCACACACAATTTATATTGGCTTTTTTAGCCACCGTATTGCTATACAGTTGTACTACATCGGCTAAGAAATCTCTGCAAAAAGATTCTCTTGAAAAAAAAGACACAGTAGCCAAGCTACCTTCTACGGGCAACTTCGGTGCTGTTATCAACACAGAGGGAGCTAAGCCCTTCGAAACGGTTTTTGAAGAACTAAGAAAAAATCCAAAGGGAGTAAATGCACTGCTGACAGGTAAAATTAGCGATGTTTGCCAAAATAAAGGCTGCTGGATGGAAGTACAAAGTGAAGACAAAAAACATACTTTGCATATTACTTTCAAAGATTATGGCTTTTTTGTGCCCAAAGATGCAGCAGGTAAAACGGCAATATTCAAAGGAATTGCTAAATATGACACGACTACGGTAGAAGAATTGAGAAAAATAGCCAAAGAAGAAGGAAAATCAGAGGAAGAAATAAAGAAAATCACAAAGCCTGAAATAAACGTTAGTTTTGTGGCAGAAGGAGTAGTGATAAAGTAATAAATGCACTTTTTAAGCTGTTCAAAACTTTCTACATTGTAAACCTGAAAGCATTTCAAAGTGGATTTACTTGCTACTACTTGTAAGGAATAGTTTTATTTTTTGGGTGTGCCCCTTGCTGCGCAAGGGTCGGGGCATTCCGCACGTAGCCCGTAGCACGCCGCCCTTGTGGGCTTTTGCCCACAAGGGCACGCCCAAAAAATTATCCTAATCTATGTAAGTTCTTTAAGACTATTTCTATATCCTGACTAACTGTGTAATGCAAAGCATAACGATAATCTAACCGAAATTTTTGTTCAGAATGAATGTTCTTTCGTACAGCTTCTGAAAGCTTATCTACAGTAGATAACAAACTTGGCTTCAACTTAGGCAATTTTAGATTATCATGGCTGCTATAGCCTACTAAATGCTTTTTGCCAATTAAAACATCCCATATATTGCGAAAAAAATGTTTTTTTTGCTTTTGTATCAACCAAAAAACAGGACTAAACAACAAAATAAAAATAACCATTAGCAATTCTATCCCTCGCTTAAATACTTTATTTTGTACGTGTTCCAAAGCAAAATCTATTTTAGAATGAAATGGGTCTTTGTCTGTAAAAACACTATTACTGCCTATTAAATAATCTGATTGTGGCGGAACAATGTGAAATTTAATTCTATTTTTGCTTAGCTGTTGCATGTAATTAAGTATGTCTTCATACGACATATCTGCTGCATAAAAAATAAGCTCATCCACTTGGTAAATTTCTACCCAGTTTTGCAAAGCAATAAATTTATCCTGACCAGAAGGTAGAATATTTCCTATCCAAATGGCATTTTGTGTATAATGGCTAAACTTAGCGCGTACAAGCTCATAGTGGGCATCAGAAGCCACTACTCCTATATGTATAGGGGCGTTCTCTAAAATCTTAAAACTTTTATACTTTATCCATGCGCTAAGGTATCGAAGTAGAGTTATGGCACTAATTACGCCTAATGTGCTCATTAAAATAATCATCCGAGAAAATGCGTATTGCTTAAAAAAGAAAGTGAGTGCGGCGATAAATACTGTTCCTGTAAGTATAGCTTTGATTAAAGTGCTAATTTTATATTTCTTTTGATAGCATCCTGATAGCCATAAGCTGCTACTCCAAATAAGTAAATACGCAGGTAAAGCCACAGTATAAAATGTAATAGGATATCGCTTTTCTATCCAACGATGATTACGTTCCCAATAGTCTTTGACCAACAAAACTACTAGTAACATTACTAACAGGTCTATTATAGCTAATCCGAACTTATCCCAAAAGCGCCGTAATAAAGCCAAAAAAGCCCGCCCATACACAGCAGTTTTGATAAATGTTCTAAAAAGCTTAGAATATTGATTATCAAAGTGCTTTTTGGCAAAAATAAGCATGGCATCATAAAATACTACTACATAGTTAACACTGCTTTTTTTGGTACTCTCCCCTTTGTAGTGCAGAATTTGCATTTCTGATAGATAGTAGTTTTTGTATCCTGCTAACGTAATGCGATAGGAAAGATCGATGTCTTCGCCGTACATAAAAAAATTTTCATCTAAATAGCCAATTTTATCCAATACGGCTTTGCGTATAAACATAAAAGCCCCTGACAATACTTCAACTTCATGATTTTGATCATTTGGAAGATGCCCCAAATAGTACCGATTAAATTTTGCACTTTTTGGAAAGAAGTTGTGAAAACCTAGCATCTTGTACATAGATACCTGCGGTGTAGGTAATCCACGTTTAGATTCAGGTAAAAATTTTCCTTTTCCATCTATCATTTTTACGCCTAATGCCCCTGCTTCGGGGTGGCTCTCCATAAAAGCAATACACTTTTCTAATGTGTCCTCTTGCAAAATAGTGTCAGGATTTAATAGAAGAACGTACTTACCTTGTGCTTGTGCAATAGCTTGATTATTTGCCTTAGAAAAGCCAACATTCTGACTATTAACAATCAAATGAATGTCAGAAAACTTTTTTTGAAGCATCTCTACAGAGCCATCTTTAGAAGCATTATCTACTACCCATATTTCTACGCTATCCTTTGGAAAATTTGAGCAGGCTTTTTTTACGCTGTGCAGCACTTGTTCCAAATAATACTGCACATTGTAATTGACAATAATGATGCTTAATAGCTTCATAAAGCTGTTTTTATCCTACATACTGCGTAAATACTCTATTTAACCATCTTAACAAAACCAAGATTAAGCCCGTAGCAAATAAAAGCAAAATAGTGTTGAGTAAAAAGAAATTTGCTTTGTTGTCATAATTATCCCACAGAGTAGCAAGTACACCTGAAAGTTTGTTGCCCAAAGAAGTAGCCAAAGACCATCCGCCCATCATTAGTCCTGTTACTCGTGCAGGGCTTAGCTTAGATACCAAAGATAAGCCCATCGGACTAAGGCACAATTCGCCAATGGTAATTACGAAGTAAGTGAGGATTAACCAAGACATACCTGCTTTGGTAGCTCCGTTATCACATACTTTTACGGCTGCTACCATGCACAAGGTAGATAGCGCGCTGATAAGTAACCCATACATAATTTTTGTCGGCGTTTTAGGTTCTTTGTTTCGTTTGCGCAGCCACGCAAAAAAACTTACAATTACAGGCGTTAAAACAATTACCCAAAAAGGATTGACCGCTTGAAAAAGTTCTGTGGGCACTAAAAGTAAAGTTTCATTTTCTTTAGGATGTTTTTCGGATGGCAGATTATTTAAGTAAGGATGCTGCCCAAATACTTTGACAATTTTTCCATTTTGTTTTTCAGGTCTAAATTGAGCATCGTATTTAGGGACAGAGTCCTTTTTGGCTGTGATTTCTTGCGTCAGACCTATTTCTTTGGCATATTTTGATAGCCCTGCGGGCATGCTTCTATCTGTATAAAATTCAGACCAAGTAGTAAGTGCTGTGCCATTTTGTTTGAATACTGCCCAAAAAATAATCACTACACCGAATATGGCTAATAAAGCTGCTAATGGACTTTTTTCATGTTCATCTGCGGTAAGCCAAACGTTAATGTAAAACAAAATAACAGGTAGGGCAGCAAAAACAAAAGCGTTAGTAGAATCACCAAGAAAGGCTAAACCTGTAATTTTTCTAAAATAAAAACCGAATAAGCCCAAAATAAGACTAACTAAAAGTACTATGCCTAAAATTATCCAATTTTTGGTATCATCAGGGCGAGGGGGTTTGCGAACATCTGCACTTTTGTAGTGCTTTAATCCAAGCATAAAAATGATAATCCCCAAAAACATACCTACGCCTGCGGCGATGAAAGCATGCCCCCAACCGTATTTTAATCGCATGTAAGCAGCTACAAACGGACATAAAAAAGCTCCAATGTTAATTCCCATGTAAAAAATGTTATATCCTGCATCTTTTTTGTCTTTGAATTGAGGTTCGGAGTACAGGTTGCCTAACAAAGTAGAAATATTTGGCTTAAAAAAGCCATTTCCAAGTATAATTATAGCAAGGGCAAGGTAAAAAACTGTAATATCTCTGACAGAAAGCAGAATATACCCTGTACCCATCAATATTCCGCCGATGATGATAGACAAGCGGTAGCCTAATAATCTATCTGCTAAAAGTCCGCCCAAGAAGGGGGTCAAATAGACTAGCGCAATAAATGTGCCGTAAATATCGGATGCGGTTTTTCGGTCAAAGCCCATGCCTTTGGATTCAGGTAAGGCAGTGAGGTACAAAGTAAAAATGGCAATAATTAAATAGTATCCGAAGCGTTCCCACATTTCCGTGAGAAATAAAAAAGGCAAGGCTTTGGGGTGCTTGCGCCGATTTTGTTCATTGTAATTTGGATTTGCTTGCTCTATTTGCTGGGCTTCAAGGTCAAATGTATGCTTATGCTGATTCATGCAAACAAAACTACCAATAATTGTTCAAAAAGCATAAACTACACGATAAGATGTTCAAAATGAGTTAATGAGCAAGGTGGTTGATGTTATAGATTTTTTGCATGAAAAATAGTGTCAAGATTAAGTTTTAGTTTTTTGGGCGTGCCCTTGCCCATACTTCGCTTGCGCTTGTATGGGCAAGGTCGGCGTGCTACGGGCTACGCTATCGCTTCGGTGCTACGCTTCGCTCCGCACTGGGCTAACGCCCACCCTTCGCATGCCTCACGCAAGGGATCTCTGAAACCATCGTTTTTTTGTTTCTTATACCAAGTTTTAGCTTGTAAGTAGTTGTACTTCAAGCTTAAACAAGGTAAAGACATAACTGCTTAGGTCATCTGCGTGAGGGGCATGGAGCATGCCCGTCAGGGCAGTACGAAGCGTAGCGAAGTACCGAAGCGAAGCGCAGTGCGGAATGCCCCGACCCTTGCGCAGCAAGGGGCACGCCCAAAAAACTAACTTCTCAAAAATAAAATTTACTACAATACCTGACAATTCCTGGCACACTTTTCGAAATGCAGCCTTTTGAGTGCAGCTACATACCGCACTTTTTATTTTTTAATATATTCGTATCTGCTATGGTATCAATTAGTTACCAATCATTTTCTTAACGTCTACCCATTGATCAAACTGCTCGCTAGTTAGCAAATTGAGCTCAATGGCTGCTTGGCGAAGAGTTTTGTTTTCTTTATGAGCTTTCTTTGCAATTTTAGCTGCGTTTTCATAACCAATATACGGATTGAGCGCAGTTACTAACATTAAAGAGTTTTCTAAATGTTTCTGAATCATAGGATAGTTTGGTTCTATACCTACCGCACAATTTTTATTGAAGCTATCACAAGCATCGCCCAAAAGCGTAGCAGAAACTAAAATGTTGTGAATGATAACAGGCTTAAACACGTTGAGTTCAAAATGACCGTTCATGCCGCCAATTGTAATGGCGGTATCATTCCCAATTACCTGCGCGCAAACCATTGTCATTGCTTCAGCTTGTGTGGGGTTTACCTTACCTGGCATAATAGATGAGCCTGGTTCATTTTCAGGGATAAGGATTTCAGCAAAACCACTGCGCGGTCCAGAAGCTAGTAGGCGAATATCATTTGCGATTTTCATCAAGGCTACCGCAGTAGTCTTAAAAGCTCCTGAAAGTTCCACTAAGGCATCATGGCTAGCTAAAGCTTCAAACTTGTTTTCTGCTGTGCGAAAAGGTAGACCTGTAAGTTCCGCAATTTTTTGAGCTACTTTTTCAGCATAACCTTTGGGGGCATTCAAACCTGTACCTACGGCAGTACCACCTAGCGCTAACTCTGCTACATGCTCCAAAGCTTTTTCAATCGCTTTGATGGCGTGGTCAAGCTGCGACACATATCCTGAAAATTCTTGCCCCAAAGTAAGAGGCGTAGCGTCCATTAAATGAGTTCTACCAATTTTGACCACGTCTTTGAAAGCTTCGGATTTTTGTGCCAAAGTGTCTCGAAGGGCTTTTATCTTAGGAATCGTATGCTGCACAGTAATTTGATAGGCACAAATGTGCATAGCAGTGGGATAAGTGTCATTAGAACTTTGGGACTTATTTACGTCATCATTAGGGTGAAGAATTTTCTTTTCATCCGTGAGTTTGCCGCCAGCAAGTACATGGGCGCGGTTGGCGATTACTTCATTTACGTTCATGTTGGTTTGAGTACCTGAACCTGTTTGCCATATCACTAAGGGAAACTCATCGTCTAATTTACCTTCTAATATCTCATCGCATACTTTGCTAATCCACTCCATTTTTTCTTTTGGAAGTACGCCAAGTTCGTAATTTGTTATAGCCGCAGCTTTTTTGAGAATGGCAAAGGCATAAATTACAGGTTTAGGCATTCTATGACCAAGAGATAAACCTATGGTAAAATTTTGTACAGAACGTTGAGTTTGCGCTCCCCAATAACGATGCGCTGGGACCTGTACAGGTCCCATAGTATCTTTTTCTATGCGATACTCCATAAATGCCTCATCAATTTAAGTTCAAATATACTTACACTTACTTGAATAACATAAAATCTGCTTTGAGTTCAAAAAATTTTATTGTGGCAAGGATGCACCAAAAATACGCTTTTTGACCACTTTGTAACAGTCTTCTAACAATTCAAAAGCTACTTCTGCCATACGGTTTTTGTTATCGAGTAATGGGTTAATTTCTGCAATTTCCAAACAGATTGTTTTAGGATGCGCAAGTAATTTTTTTAATAAGTACCGTGCTTCTTCAATCAATAGTCCATTGGCTGCAGGTGTACCTGTACCGCGAGAAATTGTGTCATCTAAGCTGTCTACGTCAAAAGAAACATACCAATAGTCGCAAGGTGATAGGTATTCTATAGTTTGTTTAACTACATTTTCAATAGTAACTCGCCTGATCATTTGAGTGTCGTATTTTTTTATTTTGTATGCATCGATAACATTATCTTCTTCTGGTTCGGTGTCTCGAATAGCAATATATACTAAATGTTCAGGTTTGAGTATGCCCTTTCTTCCAGAAGCGTAACACATAGTTTGCCAATCGGTTTCTACTTTATGATTGACTTCATTGACCTTAATTTCCTTGTGGCTAAAACCTAACGCCGTAGCTACAGGCATGCCATGAATATTCCCCGAAGGGGTAGTATAAGGGGAATGTATATCTGCATGTGCATCTATCCATATTACTCCCATTGTTTTATTGGGAAAGGCTTTGGCTAATCCTGCCATTACGCCCCCTGCACAAGAGTGATCCCCAGATAAAACGAATAAAAAGGGACTGTTAGATATTATTTGCGCAACGGAAGCGGCTATTTTAAGGTATAACTTGCTAATTACGCCACTATACTTAGCTACTTTATTTTTAGGGCGCTTGAGTAAGTTTTTTTTAGGTACAGAGATTGTGCTAGTATCTAGTTTGCTAAATAAATCTGACTTTCGCATTATAGAAGCCATGCGCAAAGCTTCTATGCCTAAACTCGCGCCGCGTGTACCTGCACCATACTCGGAAGGAATCTTTAACAACTTTATCTTTTTTTGCATACCTTGTTCTCAAACCGAACCTTTCAGGTTTTGCAATATACTACTTTTAGTCAATATTATGAAATTTTAAATGTGTTTCTAATATGTAAGCTTTTTTCTTCTTGAAGCAATCTGATTGCTAATATTTTTTACTTGCTGTACAACAAGCGTATATTGTTTGTTTTAGCTTGTAAAGGGCTTGTGTTTGCAGATTAAACAAGGTAAAGACATAATGGCACAGGTTGCTTGCGTGAGGGGCATGGAGCATGCCGTTAGGCAGTGCGAAGCGTTAGCGAAGCACCGAAGCGAAGCGTAGTGCGGAATGCCCCGACCCTTGCGCAGCAAGGGGCACGCCCAAAAAAATAAAATCCTTACTATAACTAGTGCAGAAAAATCTCATAAGATGCTCAAAGTCTTAAATGAATTTTAATACTATCTTTGCTATATGTCTCGAAAGTTTTGTCAAAGTGCTTTGATAGGGCTAGCGGTTGGCGATGCCTTAGGCGTACCTGTGGAATTTAAATCTCGTAGATATTTAGCAGAAAATCCCGTCAAAGATATGATAGGCTACGGTACATACAACTTGCCCCCAGGCACTTTTTCTGACGACACTTCCCTAAGTATGTGCTTAGCCGAAGTTTTAGTCAATGAGTATAACCTTGAAAAAATTGCCCTCAATTTCTTAAAATGGTATGACCAAGGCTATTGGAGCGCAAGAGGAAATGTTTTTGATATAGGAGTAACTACCGAAAAAGCCATACAGAAGCTAAAACAAGGTCAACCTGCACAGCTATCAGGAAATGATGAAGAATACTCAAATGGAAATGGGTCTTTAATGCGTACTCTCCCTCTACTATTTTTTATTCACGACAAAACTATTGAAGAACGTTATCACTATACAGCAGAGGTTTCAGGAATTACTCATAGACATATTCGTTCTATAATTGCTTGTTTTTACTACTTGGAATTTGCAAGGTACATTTTGCAGGGAAAGGATAAACAAACTATTTACAATTTGCTTCAAAAAGAAATTCCTTCGTTTTTACAACAAAAGCAAGTGCCAAATACTGAAATAAGCCACTATGATCGCCTGCTTCGGCAAAACATTACATCCTTTGACGTAGACCAAATTCGTAGTAGCGCTTACGTAGTAGATACACTAGAAGCAGTAATTTGGTGTTTTATGCAAACGGATACATATAAAGAAGCTGTACTACAAGCCGTTAATTTAGGTGATGATACGGATACAATTGCATCTATTACAGGGGGTATAGCAGGCTTATACTACGGTTTAGAAAGCATTCCTGTACAGTGGATTGAGCAACTAGCTCGTAAAGATAAAATTTTTGCTATTGCTGAACAGCTAAGCAACAAGTACAATATCCCATAGTCGAATAATTTTTAGAAAATGTATCCCCTTGTTTTAACTTTTCACAAAATCATTCCCGACCAATATGTCAATCATCCGTATTATTGGAAAAGTCTTTGTACGCCGTACTCCACGTTTTTATGCTTTATAGAAAGTCTGTATCAAGAAAATTTTGCGTTCATTAGCTTGCAAGAGTTAGAATATGCTAAAATCAGCCCTAGCGAACGCACAGTACTCCTTACATTTGATGATGGATATTACAATAACATTGAATATGCTTATCCTTTGCTCAAATCTGAAAATATTCCTTTTGTAATGGCTATAAATGGCAGATGTATAGAAAATAACACTTGGCAGTGGTTTGATAAAGTATGGTACTACGGTATACAGCAAGGTAAAACCGAACAAGAGCGAATACAAATGATTGAAAAATTTAAGTATGATATATTTGCTCTTGAACAGTGGCTAAATACACAAGCAATTCCACAAAACTATTCAGAGATAGAGCATATTTTTTTTGGAATTGCTAATGTGCAGGAATTGAAAAAACTTCAAAATGTAAGCTTTGTTTCTCATACCTACTCACACTACATTTTGACAGCTTTACCTGAAAGTATTCTCCATAATGAAATCACGCAAAACATACTTTTTGCTCAAAAAAATCATATTAACTTGCATCATAACTACTTCGTGCTTCCTAATGGTACATTGAAGGACTTTAATTTGCGTACTATTGAGGTACTTAAAAAAAACCAAGTCAAGGGAATTTTCACTATGCTGCCTTACACAAAGTTGGATGACCTGATTCCCCGCTATACACCTGTCCAAAATACATGGCAAAAAGAAAGAAAAAGATATTTATGGCGGAGATTTTTGTATAAATGGAAGTAGGTTGTTTTAAGTAAGGGCTATTAGAGGTATTTTAGTATTTTTGCCCCAAAAGGGATTTAGCACATTTTCACTTTTTACTTGGATTTTTAATTCTACATGAAAGTAGTAGTTATAGGTGCAGGACCAGCAGGTTTGACGGCTACTTATCAATTAGCAAAGCACATAGGCAAAGGTATACAGAGCATTGAGGTATATGAAGCCAACAGCTACGTGGGGGGCATGAGTACCTCGCTTAAATTATGGAACCAAATTGTAGATTTAGGTCCTCATAGATTTTTTTCCAATGATGCGCAAGTCAATCAACTGTGGCTGGAGATAGTAGGTCAAGAGTATGATATGGTTAAACGCTTGACACGCATCTACTACAATAAAAAATTTTTTTACTATCCTCTTAAACCCATTAACGCTCTTAAAAATTTAGGTGCTTGGGAAGCTATTCGCTGTGTAGCTAGTTACCTTCCGCATAAAATAGGCTTACATAAGCAAGATACCAACACTTTTGAAGGCTGGGTAACGCAAAAATTTGGTAAACGCTTGTTCAATATATTTTTCAAACACTATACGGAAAAGCTGTGGGGCATACCTTGCCATGAATTAGACGCTGATTTTGCAATGCAAAGGATTAAGAAGCTCTCTTTATCCGAAGCTATTCTCAATGCCATCAACCTGATAGATAATAAAAAGCATAAAACGTTAGTAGATGAGTTTGCTTATCCTAAATATGGAACAGGATACGTTTATCAAGAGATGCAAAAAAGATGTGAAGCAATGGGGGCAAAAATACACTTACAAACTCCTGTCCAAAGCATAAAAATAGAACAAGATAAAGTTAAAGGGGTGTATTTACATAATCAAACGTTTGTTCCTGCTGATGTAGTTATCTCTTCTATGCCGCTTTCGGTATTAGTGACACAAATTCCTCAAATTTCACAAGAAATCCGAAATAAAGTAGCTCAATTGAGGTACAGAAATACCATTTTGGTCTACCTTAACGTAAATAGCGACAACCTTTTTCCTGACCAATGGATATACATTCATGATAATGAACTACAAACAGGTAGAATTACAAATTTTAGAAATTGGCTGCCTACTTTGTACGGCAATGAAAAAAGTTCTGTTTTATGCATGGAATACTGGTGCTACGACCAAGATGCATTGTGGAATTTAAGCCAAGAAAGTTTGATTGAATTAGCTTCAAAGGAGTTGCGCCAAACGGGATTAGTGCCTGAAAATGTGGAAATATTAGCAGGTAAAGCGATCAAATTGCATCGGTCTTATCCTGTGTATTTTAAGAATTACAAATCTGTTTTAGCGCCCATTCAGGAGTATGTTAGCAGCATCACTAACTTGTATGCCATAGGTAGATATGGCTCATATAAGTATAATAACCAAGACCATAGTATTATGATGGGCATAAAAGCAGCAGAAAATGTCCTTAATGTCGCTCAACATGATTTATGGGCTATCAACACAGATTACGATATGTATCAAGAGAAAACTGTAATTACCAAAACAGGATTAGTCAAAGAGTAAAAACCGAAAATAATTACTTTTCAAAAGTAACTTTTTGCAGTGTCGTGTATTTGTGGGGACTTATCTGCTATCTACTTTTCATAATGGAAAACGAAATAGAATACTACTATAATAAGATGATTTGATTTTTTTGGGCGTGCCCCTTGCTGACGCAAGGGTCGGGGCATTCCGCACTGCGCTTCGCTTCGGTGCTTCGCTAAC
>JANWVW010000064.1 GCA_025056095.1 Bacteroidia bacterium | reverse complement strand
AAAATATGCTGATGCAAGAAACATCCCATATCAAGACAATACGTTTGATTTAGTAGTTACCTCTCCGCCCTATGTCAATGCGGTAGATTACCCAAGAACTCACCAGTTAGAAATGTATTGGTTGGGGCTTGCAAATGGTTCTTTGGCTGAACTAAAAAAAGAACAAATTGGAACAGAAAGTGTAAGTGCAGAGTTATACAAAAAGTTTCACTCTATTGGTATAGAAAGTGCGGATAAAGTACTCAAAAATATTTATGAGATAGACCCAAGGCGCTCATACATTTGTTACAAGTACTTGGTAGATATGTTTCAAAATATGCAAGAAGTGTATCGCACTCTTAAAAAAGGCGGTAGATATATTATTGTAGTAGGTAATAACGTTGTACGTAAGCAAAATTTTGAAACTTGGAGATATTTAATGCCGCTTGCAGAGCAAATAGGGTACACTATTGAGTGTCATTTTGGCTCTGAAATTATTAAACACTTTATTAAAGTTCCAAGAGAAGAACGTATTAACACTGATTGGGTAATTGTCTTACAAAAATAGAACCAATGAGAAAAAATAATTTAGACCGTAATGAGTTGGGCAAAAAAGCCGCAGTAGAGAATTTAGGTTTTGTATTCATTTTCAATGAAACACAAAGTTAAAGTTGAATTTTATCTTGTTTACCATTCATTATCAAGTACTTACAAGATTAAATTTTGTCTAGGTGGGCTTAGTTTATTAGCTGCTTGCGTGAGGCATGCGAAGGGCGTGCGTCAGCACGGTGCGCAGCGAAGCGAAGCACCGAAGCGATAGCGTAGCCCGTAGCACGCCGACCTTTTGGGCATGAGCTCAAGCGAATGCCCAAAAGGGCACGCCCAAAAAAATATCTTTATCTTTTCAAATTCTGCTTTTCTAATTCGTAGTAATAATTGCGTATCAAGTTCTGATAATCAATTGTGTAGCCAGGTTGTAAAGATTTAAGTAGTTCTCTACGAATCTGTTCCCGCTGCTTTTCTATTTCAATTTGTGCAGGTGATTTTCTTTCTACTTCTTTGGCTTGTTGAGCTTCTCTTTCATCATCAATGTCTCTCTCTCTTAAAGAACGTGTGGCATTTAGCAAACGAGTAACTATCTGTTGCTGGCGAATGAACGTTTCAGGCGTAATATTAAAGTTCATCAAGTCTTTTTCATTTTCTTCCATTTGTTCAGCAATTTTGGATAAATCACCGAGGATTTTTTCACCTTCGGGGGTAGCTTTGTCTTTATTAGGTAGGTTATTTTCGCCGCCATTTCCGCCAACCGCACCATTTTTCATTTGTTCAGCGAGCTCCTCTAACTGCTGGCGAAGCGCCTCTTGCTCTGCTGCCATGCGTTTGAGAGCATTTTTCTGTGCTTCGGATAAATTTTTACCGTTTTCGCCTTTACCTTCTTTGATGAGCTGCTCCAATTGTTTCATCATCTCTTCTTGTTTTTTAGCTAATTCTTGTAAAGACATTCTGCTTTTTCCTTTTCCACCTGGTTTTTTGCATGCCCCCGCAGAACCTGGCATTTTGTTTTTTACATCCTGCTGCATTTGCTCTAACGCCTCACTAAGCATGTTTGCTAAATTATTCAAGCTGGTAGTTGCATACTGTGCACTAGTGATTGCGGGACTATAATACCGGTTTTCTAAGTGCTTTTTAGATTGATTTTGATACTCTTGAATTTTGCGAACTTCATCTGACACATATCCTTTAATTTGAGGTGCTTTTCGGGCTAAGCTTCTCAAGCTATCGGCAACCATTTTGAAGTCATCAATTAGCTTATCTTGCTTACGTGCATAAGATTTTACATTTGGATTATTGTGTTTAAGATTTTTGACCTCTTCTTTAAGCGCCTCTTGCTCAAAAGATAAGGATAAGGTGTTTTCTAAAATTTGGCGAAGATCTTCAATATTAGCTTGTTCTTGTTCTAGTTCCCCTTCTGCTTTCATTTGAGCGAGCGCGTCTGCCATTTGCTGCATCTTTTGAGCAGCATCTTTTTGGTTTTTAGCTGCTTTGTTCATGTTGCCTTTGTTCATGTTTTCTTTACTTTGCTGCATGTCTTGCTTAACTTTATCCGCATCTTGTTTAACAGCTTGGTTTTTGGAGTTTTCTTGCTTATCTAACTCTTTTTGCAAATCGCCAATTTCGTTAAGCTCTTTTTTTACTTCATCCATTTGCTTGTCTAAAAGGTCTTGTTGTTTTTGGAGTTCATCTACTTGTTTTTTGGCGTCCTTACTTTCTGTTTTGTTAGCTAGTTCATTTTGCTTTTTAGCCATTTCTTGCAATTGTTTAATCAAATTCTCTAACTTTTGCTCTAATTGTAGCCGTTTGAATAATTCTAACATGCGGTTTAGCTCTTCTTTGAGTTTATCAGAGTCTTTTTTGAGTTCTTCTATATCTTTTTTTAGCTCATTAAAGTTCATTTTTTGCATCAGTTCTTGCATGCGCCGCATGAGCTCTTCTAGCTTTGGATTTTTAAGCTCTTTAAGTATCTTTTGAAGCTCTTCATACTTTTTAGTAAGGTCTTCGCTAATCAAGTTGTTATTTTGAAGTTTTTGTTTTTCGCGTTCCATTTGTTTGCTGATTTGTTCTGCTTTTTTGCGAAGTTCCTGCTGCTGCTGAATGAGTTCTTGGAGTTGTTTTTTATCCTGCCAATCCATTTTGTTTTGTTGTAGTAATTTTTGTTGTAGTTTTTGGTATTCCTCATTAAGCTTTTGAGCTTGTTTGCTTATTTCACTCAAACCTTCGGCTATGCTGTTACTATTCTTTGAAGCTTCATTGAGCATTTCTTTTACACTTGGAAAGCGAGCGACTAAGGTAGGCGTTTTAGCAGCTTTGTAACCGTTTATAACGTCATTGTCCCGAACTTCTAAATAATACTCTATCTCTTCCTCAGGTTCAATAGATAGAGGTAGTACATCCCAAACGTATGTACCTTTTTGTTGAATATTTTTAGGTTCAAAAGGCAGAGGGATACTTGTAAATTTTTCACTTACCTTTTCAGCCTTATTACTTTTCTTAAACCGATAAAAAATTTTTAAACTCGAAAAGCCGTAGTCATCTACCATTTCATAAGAAAGAGGTATCATTAATCTATCATCTAACTTAAATTCGCTTTGTGCGTTTTCTAAAAGAATGGAAGGATATTTATCAGGTACTACTTGTACTGCGTACCGTACAGTATCTTTGTTAGGGATGTTGTGTTTAGAATATAGCTGAATAAAATAGCTGGTATTTTGCAAGAGCGTTTTTTGATAAGTAAAAGTGTTTTTTTGCTTTTCAAGTACATTGATATGGTTATCTGCCCATACAAATTGAGCTTTTTCTGTAGCTTGGGCTTGTATAGTCCAATAAGCGCGCGTACCTGCTAGGGCATAAATATCACCAACGTTTGTAGGTAAAGTGTCGTTTGCTTTTCCTGTGTATTCAGGATAGTCTAATATAACTTGGAACTGTCCAATAGTTGGGCGTTCAAGTACTTGGATTTGGTAAATATCCGAACTAACTTCATCGCTGCCAATATAATACTGTGAAAGTTGAGTAATGTTTTTAATCTCACCTATAAACTTACTTCCCTTTTTGTGTAGAGGTAATTTCTCGAATTGAGTTTGAGAATTTGTCTTGTAAAACAAATATGCATTTTCAGGAAGGTACTTTCCTTTTGTGGAGATGTACAAAGTTAGATCTTCGCCTTTTATGACCGATGTATTTCCTGGTTCAACGATGAACACATAAGGAGGTGGGGGAATAAATTCTTTGTCATAGTTCCATAGGCGGTAAGATGAACCAGTTACAAAGCGAGGTGCAATTAACGCAGTGAGTGCAAAGCCCCCAAAAAACAGCCAAAATAGCCTTAGTCGTTTTATATTTTCTCGAAGTTTGATAGCATCTGCAAAAGGGATAGGTGAAAGTTGTTTAGACTTTTGTTCTATACTTGCTTTGAGTAAAGCAGCCTGTTCGGGCGTAAAAATAGGAGTGTGTTTATCTGTGGAACTCAAATGAAGTACATTTATGAGTTTGTCTTTCACTTGGGGAAAGTGTTGTCCAATTTGTAGCGCAGCTTCTTCGTAGGTTAGACCTTTTAGGATGCGGTAGTAATACAAGCTAGGTCGCAAAACAAACCATATTAACATTCCTACAAATCCGCATAAGGCGCCGTAAAATAAAACAGTGCGATAATAGCTACTCAAATTTCCAAAGCCCTCTATCAATACCAAAGACCAGTAAGCTGCTAATGTATAGGTCAGTAGCCAAATACTTCCTTTTATCACATCGTATAGATAGTATTTTTTTATGTATGCATTGATGTTTTGCAATAAGGTTTCCATACAATTTGCACAAATCTATGTAAAGATATGCATATTCGCTCAAATATACAACAATCGTTTAGGTAATATGTTCTTGAAAGGTAATTTATTTTTTTGGTGTGCCCTTACCCGCGTTTCGCTGCGCTCATGCGGGCAAGGGCGGCGTGCTGCGAGCTACGTGCGGAATGCCCCGACCCTTGCGTTAGCAAGGGGCACGCCCAAAAAATCAAACTATCTACTAAAACTGAACTTTTATCTAACTACCATACCGATAGGCTGAATAGATAACTCATTCTTAAACGCATTTGGGTCCCTGTCCATTGTGTTTAGATTGATGACACTTACAAAACCATTATTACCTGCACAATCAGAAGCATGATGAGGAGGCTCTACGCCGTCAAAGTTCTCAATAGCTACATAAGCAACTCTTTTCTGCGGATGCACACGCACTACTCTGGGCATATTCCCAAGTCCCCATATTTTTTTAGTTAAAGTAAACGTATTTAAGTCTATTACGCAAACACTGCCCTTTCCTAAAAAAGAAGCATTCTCGTCCTCTTGACAAGCTACTAATAAAGTGTTTGTCTGTTTGTCAATATCAAACAGAAGTGGCTTTTTGCCTACATTAACTCGTCGCGTAATAGCATCGGTAACGGGGTTGATTTCTATCATTTCATTGCTTTTTGAACACGAAACATATAGCCTTGTTTTGTCTTGATTAAACATTAAGTCATAGGGATGGGTATTCACTTTGCCTATTGAGGGATTATCTGTCAAAATGTTTTCTAAAATATCACCTGTAACTAAGTCTATTTTATACACAGTGTTGCTCAAATATCCTGCTACGTAGGCAGTATTATTGTCGTAAAAAACTAATCCGTGAGGTTTTCCACCTATGCCAGATATAATTTTAGTAACCGTCATATTAGTTAGGTTGACCACAGCAATAGCAGGATTACCTGAATCATAATTACTTACAATTCCTTTTGTACCATCAGGAGTAATACTAATGTGGGCTACTTGACCAAAGCTAGGAATTTCTAAGCGTGCTACAAAACTATCTACTTCTGCATCATATTTTTCAACTGCTTTACCTTCAATTAAAGTTACGTACCAGTACTTTCTATCAGGAGAGATATTCAGATAATGGGGGGATTGAATAGGACCTATTCCATTGCCCTCTTTGAAGCGTAAATGTCTTTTGCTACCTACCCCAATGTATCGCATTTGTAAATTAGTTTCAGTGTCAATAATCGTAACTAAATCACAACCTGAATTGACCACATACAGTTTGCTGCGGTTAGTATTGTCAGAAAATTTGACAAATCCGTGTTTATTGGGTGCCCCGGCTGTAATCCAATTTTTAATTTTGGCTACGCTTGCAGAGTCTAAGGGAGGAGAAAAATAAGAAGGAGGCATAATTGGCAGAATACTGTTTCCCAAAGCAGGATAAGTATTACTGTGTAAAAATAGATAACTCAAATTAGGTCTGTATGGGATAATTACTGAACCATAACTTGCCCCCTTCATAGCATTTTCCCATGTATCTAGAGCTAGGGAAGCAGGATTAGTTTTACCATCGTGGCAACCTGCATTTGCACAGTTTTGCGTCATGAGGGTAGCAATTTCAGTAGGGTATAAGGTTTCTACAGGTGCAGATGAACTATGATTAGATGGAGCAGGTTTATCTTTTTTGCAACTTATCAACAAGAACAAGAAAAAGAAGAAACATATCAACAAAAAAAGCCTTGAACGCATATTATTCATGTTATCTTCAAAAATACGAAATTTTAGCATACATTTAACATATATTTAATAACGTATCAACTATAAATTTTGTATTCACAAGATTTGATTTGATAAATTTAAGTTCTATTTCATTCATATGAACTGGCATCAACAAAACATAAGCGATATTTTATCACTCTTAAATACTTCCAGAAATGGTTTAAACAATGAAGTAGCAAAGCAGCGATTAAGTCAATACGGAAAAAATATCCTTCCACAACTACACAAAGTTGGTATAGGCAAAATTATTTTACATCAGTTTACTAGTCCTTTGATATATGTTCTTTTGGTAGCAGGGGGAATATCTTTATTTATACAGGAGTATAAAGATGCTTTTTTCATTTTTTTTATTATTTTTATCAATGGTAGTATAGGGGCTTACCAGGAGTGGCGAGCAGAGAAAAGCGCGTTAGCCCTACGAGAGATGATGAAATCAAAAGCTAATGTTATTCGAGAAGGAGAAAAAAAGAGTATAGACTCTTCCGAGTTGGTACCAGGAGATATTGTGTGGTTGGAATCGGGGATTAAAGTGCCTGCTGACATGCGTATTATAGAGTCTCACGGATTAACCGTGGAAGAAGCTCTTCTTACAGGAGAGTCTTTACCTGTGGTCAAGGAAAGCGAAGTTATTCAGGGAGAGAATGTTGCCCTTGGTGACAGAAAGAACATGCTATTTGCAGGTACGACCGTTACAAGAGGTAGAGGGCTAGCTGTAGTAGTCGCCACAGGTTTACAAACCGAGATAGGTAAAATTGCACATTCGATTAGGAATGTAGGTGTTCAAAAAGTTCCATTGATAGATCGTATGGAACGTTTTTCTAAAAAAATTAGTGTAGCTGTATTAGTTGCTACGATTGCAGTAATTCTAATAGGCTTAATAAGAGGGATTGCTCTGTATGAAATATTTTTTGTAGGTATAGCTATGGCTGTTTCTGCTATTCCAGAGGGGCTACCTATAGCTATGACGGTAGCTTTATCCATTTCGGCATCTCGGATGGCAAGAAGAAATGTAATTGTTCGCAGGCTTTCTGCAGTAGAAGGATTGGGAAGTTGTACCTATATTGCTTCCGATAAAACGGGTACACTTACGCTAGACCAGCAGACAGTTAGAGAAATCATTTTCAAAGATGGAATAAAAGCAAAAGTCACGGGTCAAGGCTATAATGGAGAGGGCAAAATTGAAGTAGAAGATAAATATGAAGATAAATTGATGCAAATTGTTGAAGCTGTTACAATATGTAATGAAGCTGTATTAAAAAAAGAAAAAAACACATGGACCTATGAAGGTGACGCTATAGATGTAGCCTTGTTAGCTTTGACTTACAAGGCAGGTATAACTCCTGGGGATATCTACCAAAAAGTAAAAATTTTTGCTCAGATCCCTTTTGAATCTGAAAATAAGTACGCTGCAACTTTCTATGAAAAAGATAATCACAAATACATAGTAGCTAAGGGTGCTATTGAAGTATTAGTACCTTACGTCTCAAATGAGCTCGAAAAGAAATACTTTTTACAAAAAGCAGAAGAGTTAGCTGCTAAAGGGTATCGGGTAATTGCTATATTAAAGGGCAAACTCATAAATGAGGAATACAAACTTCACACAGATTTGTCCATTCTTGGGCTAATTGCTCTAATTGATCCTATTAAGCCTGAAGCAAAAGAGTCTATCAAAAAATGCCAGCAAGCAGGTATAAAAGTAGCTATGATAACAGGTGATCATCCTACTACTGCATTAGCAATTGCACAGGAACTTGGAATTGCTGCTGATAAAGATGAAATTATTTCAGGAGTTGAGTTAAGTATGTTATCTAAAAGTGAGTTATCTGAAGTAGTAGATAAGAAAAGAGTATTTGCTCGTGTTTCGCCGCAGCAAAAAATGGATATTGTAGAAATACTTCAAGAAAAAGGAAACTTTGTAGCGGTTACAGGCGATGGTGTCAATGATGCTCCTGCCCTAAAAATAGCTCACATTGGTGTAGCCATGGGCTACGGAACTGATGTAGCTAAAGAAGCAGCATCTATCATCGTTACAGACAATAATTTTTCCTCCATAGCAGCAGGAGTAGAAGAGGGTAGATATGCTTACGATAACATCAGAAAAATTATTTACCTTTTAATATCCACAGGACTAGCAGAAATTTTAATGATAATATTATCCCTAATAGTAGGACTACCTGTACCTTTTTTAGCAGCTCAACTGCTATGGTTGAACTTAGTAACCAATGGTATTCAGGATATATCTCTTGCCTTTGAAAAAGGAGAAAAGGAAGTGATGAATTTCCCTCCGAGAAACCCGAAAGAAAGTATATTTGACAAAAAAATGATTACACAAGTTGTTATTGCAGGTATTTCTATGACATTAGTAGCGTTTTTTGTATGGTACTTATGCACCAAACAGTTTAACTATACAAAAGAAAGTGCAAGAAATCTAACATTACTAGCTATGGTTTTACTCCAAAATTTTCATGTGTTCAATTGTCGATCAGAAAGAAAGTCTATATTCAAAGTTCCCCTTTCTCACAATTGGATACTCATAGCAGGAGTAGGTATTGCCCAAGCTGTACATATTATAGCTATGCATATTCCTTTTCTTGCAGAAATTTTACACATTCATCCTGTAAGCATACAAGAGTGGGTATATGTGTGTTTAGCATCCATGTTAGTTGTGATTGTCTCTGAAGTATACAAACTAATATCAAAAAAATAAAGACTTTAAAATATATGTCAATCAGTAATTTCAATATTTACATCAAACAAAAGTAGTTTTTGGGGCTATGTTTGTTATAAGTTTTCCACTTTTGATTTTATTTTTTACATTTGCATATCCAAATCAAACGAAACATGGAGAACCATCTTAATCCTTTTATCAATGTAGAGTCACCAGAAAATTTTGAGCAAAAATGTCTTTGTACGTTGGTTTTAGATGTGTCAGGTTCTATGTCAGGTCAGCCCATAAGTGAGCTAAACAAGGGTTTGCAAGACTTCTATACCACAGTTAAACAAGATTATGTTGCGGCATCACGTTTAGAGGTTAGCATTATTACTTTTGGTAGCCAAGTAGTTATGATACAAGCACCTTCATTGATAGATGGCTTTACTATGCCCACTTTACAAGCTAATGGTTCTACACCTTTGGTAGATGCAGTGCGCATGGCTATTAAGCAAACTCAACTTCGCAAAGAGTGGTATAAATCCACAGGACAGCCTTACTATCGCCCTTGGATAGTTTTAATTACAGATGGGGAACCTGACAGCGACCAAGATATGGAAGGATTAAGTCAGGAGATACGCAAAGGCGTGGACAGTAAAAGTTTCTTATTTTATGCAGTAGGCGTACAAGGATACAATCATCAAAAGCTATCTTATATTTGTCATCCTAATATGCCCCCTCTACCTTTGAAAGAACTGCGATTTAGTGAGTTTTTCAAATGGCTTAGTGCTAGCATTACAATTGTAACGCACTCAAAAGAAGGAGATAGAATTCAACTGCCCTCTGTCAGCGGTTGGACACAAATAGATATTTGATAGGTTTGTTATTTGTATTTTATGTACTCTTTTGGTGTCCAAAACATATTAGGGGCAAATCCTGGATTCGCATCAAAAATTACTTGATTCTGAAAGCGCTTGTGAATAATTATCCTTTCTTTAGGTTGCCATAAAAATATATAAGGCTGTTCTTGATAAATAATTTTTTGTAGCTCGTAGTAGAGCTTTTTTCGTTTGTCGGAGTTCAACTCTCTTCGTATCTGTTCAATAAGCTTATCTGCTTGTGTGTTGTGAAAACCTATAAAATTACTTCCTCCTTCAATACTTTTAGAATGAAAGATTTGATATGGGTCAAAAGGTGCAGGTTGAAGTGTCCATGCAGAAGCATAGAGGTCAAAATCCCTATTTTTTAGCCGCTGAATAAAGACATTCCCTTCTTGATTAACTACGTTAATTTTAATTCCAGCAGGTTTTACACTCTGCTGCATCATTAAAGCAATATTTTGGTTAGTTACACTACCTGAAACCGTTATAAATTCAAAAGTTAGCTCGTATTTTTTGCCGTTAATTACCTTATCTCTTATGCCATTATTGTCAGTATCTTTCCAACCTGCTTCATCTAATAGTTCCTTTGCTTTTTCTACATCGTAAGGAATGGGCTTGAATTCAGGATTAAACATTTCTTTATTATTATTCAAGCCAATAGTGGATAATCGTGTGCCATAGTTGTAATAAATCTTTTCTAACATTTTATCTACTTCTGTTAAATAAGCCAGTGCACGCCGCACTTTTACATCAGCTAATGCGGGGTGAGTGTTATTTTTAGGTAAGTTGTTCAATCCTATGTACATAAAAGCAAGCTGTGTGTTGGTATAAAAATTAAAGTGCTGCTTCATAATTGGGTTTTGCTTAATCTCATCAAAATCTTTAGGCGGAATACCAAACATTACATCTAAATTACCTGCTTTCATCTCTGTGATAGCTGTATTGACCGTACCTGTAATTTTATAGATAATTTTGTCAGGATATGCTTGAAAGGCACTGTGTTCATGACTATGTTTATAGCCCCACCATTGTGTTTTTCTTTTAAGAATAACCTGCTGTTGAGTATCCCATTTTTCTAAAAGATATGCACCTGAACCTGTGAGAAACTTTGGGTTTCTCATGCGAGTGGGGTCATTAAACTCTTCTGCAAACTTCATGAAATCAGAGTTATTTTTCAGTTTTTCTCTTCCATTGACAACATCAGTAAAACTAAATTTTGCCATTCTATTACCTTCATCGTAGATATAACGCGGCAAAACATACATAGAACCTATCACATATCGGGAAAGTATGTATTTTTCTTTGAGAATAAAGGTAATTTTTCGGGGATTATCAGGGTATAGCTCAATGTCTTTGATAGTAGCAAAATAAGGTTTAATTACATCAGTTTGTGTGTAAGGGTGTAAAACAGCTTTTAAGGTAAAAAGAATATCTTCGGCTAAAATAGGGCTGCCATTATCCCAAATGGCATCAGGGCGAATTTGATAAGTGTATCTTAATCCATCTTCCGAAACTGTGGGCAAATCTTGAGACAAAAGGGGTTTTTCAACGTTGGTAACATAATCTAAAACTGTCAAAGATTGATACAGGAACGGAAAAATATACATGGAGTATGCAGAAATACCCATAAAAGGATTAAGGTTATCAGGTTCTGTAAGAATTCCTAAAACAACCCAATCTCCAAAAGAGGGATCTTTTTGAGTAGTAGAATAGTTTTGTATTTTATTTTTTTCGGGTTTGGGACATCCTAAGAAACAAAGGCTACCCAATATAATCGCAAGTTTAGAAAGCCATTTCATACTTTTGCTACAAGATCTTAAACTCTACTCTACGATTGATGGCTCTATTTTCATCAGTAGTATTGGGTACGATAGGTTTAGTTTCTCCGTAGCCGCGAGGCACAATCCGATTTTTATCTATCCCTTTGGAGATAATGTATTCTGCTGCAGCCTTAGCGCGATTATTTGAAAGAATCATATTGTAGTCATCTTTTCCCCTATCATCAGTATGAGCGCTTAGTTCTATTCTAATTTCAGGATTTTCTTGCATCAAACGAACTACTTTGTCTAATTCAATGTAAGACTCGGGCTTGAGTTTGTAAGAGTCAAAATCAAAATATATGTGATTGAGGGGAACGGGCTTATCTTTTTTGAGTTTTTCCAATTTGATATCTTTGTCTATTTCTTGGTAAGTAGTAATTTCTTTTGCGTTTATTTCCATTGAGTTAAAAAAGTAGCCTTTGGCAGAAACTGTAATTTCGTAGTCCTTGCCAGTTGGCACTACTACCATGTAAGTACCGTCGTGAGCATTGTTTTCTTGCTCTATGAGAATTTCTTTGGTTTCTAAGTCGGCTACTTGTATTTTAGCGGGAACAGGCTTTTGAGTGGTACTATCTGCAATAGTGCCTTCTACAACAATGTTTGTAGTAGCAGGGCGGTATTCAGGGGGGATACCTACGTAAAAGATATCCCAATTGTTACCTGCTTTTGAAGCAATGTACATTTTATCGCATGCTGCGTTGATTGAACCTGTGTTATCAGGTCCACTAGTGTTCATAAAGTCAAGTGCTTGGGGATTACTCCATTTTCCATCTGGACCTAATACAGATTTGTAGATATCTAAGTCCCCTTTACCACCAGGTCTATAAGAAGCAAAATAAAGCGTTTTTCCATCAGGCATGATGCGCGGTATACGTTCACAACCTAAATTAACAGGTGGAGGTAATTTTTGAGGTTCACCCCAAGAACCATCAGGCTGCTTGTAGGATACATATAATTCATAACATTCTAATCCTGAGTTAGTTTTATTATTGCTTGACTTGTTATCTCGCATAAAGTAGAGTGCTTTTCCATCCGCAGAAATGGCAGGAAAGCCGTCGTAGCCTTCTGTATTTATAGGAGGACCTAAATTTGTTGGTGTTGTCCATTCTTTGCCTTTTCTACGAGAGACCCATATATCCATAGCGCCCATACCTTTTTCATCTGTGCAGAAGTACAAGTAATTGCCGTCATAGCTCAAGCAAGGTCCGAATATGTAGGTTTTGCTTTCAAAAAAATTGTTAATGTTGGATAAGTATTTAGGTTCAGACCATTTTTTAGTTTTTTCGTCGTATTTAGATTCGTAGAGTTTGTACACTCCCCCTTGTCGGCTGCTTTGAAAAATAATAGTTTTGTCATCGGGGCTGATAGCAGGAGCATATTCTGTGTGTGTAGTGTTAACAGGGGCGCCAATAGAATGTAACTGTTGGGCTGATTCAAGTTTAGCTATGCTCAATGCTATCAATACAGGAACAAAACGTTTCATTGTAGCAAAAATACAACTTTATTTGGAATTTTGTTTTGAAGTGATTTTAGGTCTAAAAGATACTTTTTTGGGCGTGCCCCTTGCTAACGCAAGGGTCGGGGCATTCCGCACTGCGCTTCGCTTCGGTGCTTCGCTAACGCTTCGCACTGCCTATCGGCATGCT
>JANWVW010000063.1 GCA_025056095.1 Bacteroidia bacterium | reverse complement strand
GAGCATGCCGTTAGGCAGTGCGTAGCGTTAGCGGAGCACCGAAGCGAAGCGTAGTGCGGAATGCCCCGACCCTTGCGCAGCAAGGGGCACGCCCAAAAAATAACTTACAAATCTTTTTCTCAATAAGCTAAACACACTAAATAAAACAAGAACATTTCAAGCATATACGGATAAACAAGTGAAAATCCCATACACTACACTTCCTATACCATTAGCTGTGAAAAATGCAATGTTTACTTTGCTGATATCCTCTGGAGTTACCAAAGTGTGTTGATAAAAAAGTATCCCTAAAAATAGTCCTGCACCTGACCAATAAACGATATTTTCTAAATACTCAATTCCTATCCAAATGATAAGAAAAGCAGTAATCAAGTGTATAAAAATAGAAAGTAAGATAGCATTTTTTCTACCTACCCAAGCAGGTATGCTATTGAGTTGGTGGGCTTTGTCAAATTCTTCATCTTGTAAAGCATAAATAATATCAAACCCCGCAACCCAAGTCATAACGACAAGCGAAAAATACAAGGGAAGCCACTCAAATTGACCTACAACAGCCAGATAAGCCCCTATGGGGGCAAGCGATAATCCAAGTCCTAAAATAAAATGACACAAAACTGTAAACCGTTTAGTAAAAGAGTATCCTAAAATGACCAACAAAGCCACAGGTGATAGATAGAAACATAAACGGTTAATGAAAAAAGTTGTAATAACAAAAGCTACACTGTTGACTATTACAAAAATGAGTGCATTTCGCGGCGATATTACTCCCGAAGGAATTTCTCTATTAGCAGTACGAGGATTTTTTTTGTCTATTTCTCTATCTACATATCGGTTAAAAGCCATAGCCGCATTGCGCGCAAATACCATGCACAGTATTATGAGCAATAGAGTTTGCCATTGAAACGAGTCTTGCACATAAGTTCCTAATACAAACCCTATTATAGCAAAAGGCATGGCAAATATGGTATGCGAAAATTTTACTAATGAGAAGTATTTCTGTATCATAGCTTGATAGAGATTTTAATGTACGTTTTTAAGTTCATGAATATGCACTAAGGCATCATAACTTACTTTGATGATTTTTTCAATGTCTTCATCAGAAATAGCACAGCTGACAAACATAGCTTCAAATTGGCTGGGGGCTAAATAAATACCGTTTCTCAAATTATAATGAAAGTACTGTGCAAACCGCTGTGTGTCTGAAGTAAGCGCAGTAGATAAATCTGTAACAGGCGTTTCAGTAAAAAATAATGTAAACATTGAGTTTACTTGATTGAATTGATAATTTAGTCCAAGTTTTTTAAGATTATTTTTTATACCTTCTCCAATCGCTATTGCTTTTTTATTTAACTGATTAAGTAGGTCAGGATTATCGGCGAGTATGCGGAGAGTAGTGTATCCTGCGGTCATGGCTATGGGATTTCCGCTTAATGTTCCTGCTTGATATACTTTTCCCACAGGTGCCACACAGTCCATAATTTCTGCTTTACCGCCGTAAGCCCCTACGGGCAATCCCCCGCCGATAATTTTACCTAATGTGGTCATATCTGGCTGGACGCCGTAATACTCTTGGGCACCACCTAAGCTGATTCTAAAACCTGTCATTACTTCATCAAAAATCAACACAATACCTTCCTGGGTACAAAGTTCTCTTAATCCTTGTAAAAATTCTTTTTTAGCAGGTACGCAGCCCATGTTACCCACAATTGGTTCTAAGATAATTGCTGCAATTTCACCTTTATTTTGGGCAACAGCTTGTTTTACTGCGTTGAGGTCATTAAACGGTAAAGATATAGTGTCTTTTGCAGTGCCTTTGGTTACACCTGCACTATTAGGAACTCCAAAAGTTAGAGCGCCGCTACCTGCATCTACTAAAAAACTATCTCCATGCCCATGATAACAACCTGCGAATTTGATAATTTTATCTCGGTTGGTATATCCCCGTGCGGCACGTATGGCACTCATAGTAGCTTCTGTACCTGAGTTTACCATGCGTACTTTTTCAATAGAGGGAACGAGTTCGCATATTAGTTTAGCCATTTCTACTTCTATACGAGTAGGGGCTCCGTATGAAAAGGAATTAGTACTAGCTTGTTGCACTGCTTCTACAATAGGTGGATAAGCATGCCCTAAAATCATGGGACCCCAAGAGTTGATAAGGTCTATATATGAATTTCCATCCTCATCAAATAAATATGCACCTTTGGCGTACTTAATAAAAACAGGATTTCCCCCTACACTTTTAAAGGCTCTAACAGGCGAATTTACTCCGCCAGGTATATATTTTTTGGCTTCTTGAAACAATTCTTGACTGTGGCTTATCTGCATATTGCAAAAGTAAAAACAAAAAAATAAAAAATAAGTGCATACTTTTTCAAGTATGCACTTTGAATATATTGTTGGATTGTTAGTAAAGTGCTTAGTTACTAATGCGAGATGAACCTACACGAGTCATAGCGCAGCGGAAGCCAATAGTAGCAGAACGAGAAGTATCTTGTTCATGGCGTCTTGCGCCGCAAGTCATGTAGTAAGCCACATCTTTCCAAGAACCTCCGCGATATACTTTAGTGCGTTCGCCTATCAAAGTTGCGCTGTTGGCACGGCTTACGTTAGCAAGATTGCTAGGGGTTGCGGTAAAGTATTCACCTGAAGTAACATAGCGGTTATCTCCATCTAGTCGGTCATTTCTACGGTGAGGATTTAGGTCATCGGCATCTTCATAAGTAAGGATACGATAAGTATCTTGTACCCATTCAGCTACGTTACCTGCCATATTATATAAGCCGTAGTTATTAGGTTCGCCCCATCTTGTGTCAGTGGGAATGGCATATACGTCATCTGTAGTGCGAGGTGTCCAATCAGCAGCTTCGGAATGCCAGCCTGCATAATCTCCACGCCCATGGTAGAAGTTAGCTCGCCATTCTCCGCGTTTAGGTCTGCGGGTAGTGTGTCCTTCCCAAGGATAGAGTTCATTATATAGTCCGCCCCGTGCTGCGTATTCCCATTCTGCTTCTGTAGGCAGACGATATTCAGGATATACTACTCTTTGGTAGCGGGCTGCGTCAGGGTCAGTTACAGTAGGGGGGTTATCTTGAGCTAATTTTCCATTTACAATTGTTGTTCTCCATTTGCAAAATTCTTGAGTTTGTAGCCAAGTGATACCTACTACGGGATATAAATTATATGCAGGATGTTGAAAATATACCTTAGTGTAAGGGTCATTAAACGCTAATTCTCTGAACCATACCATTGTATCGGGAATATAGAGTTTGAATTTCTCATCTTCTGCGGGGATACTGTCTTTTAGACCATACAAAAATTGTTTCCAATCCAAGTTTGAGATTTCACATTCGTCCATGTAGAAAGAAGAAACTGTTACTTGGCGTGGGCGAGCATCCATGTCGTAACCAATATCTTGTTCAGAGTTTCCAAGGTGCATAGTGGCACCTGGAATAAAAACTAGACCAGGTCCTGCTTCTTGTTCTTGGTACTTTTCCACAGTGAAAGGAGTATCCTCCCCAAATCTTTGCCCTGTAACTTGGGATACGCGCGTACGGTTATCTTTTTTCTTGAAGCACCCCGTAGTAATTGCTGCAAGACTCAAGATTACAGTAAAAACTGCTATATGATTAAGCCTTCTCATATTCGTACATCGGTTGAATTTGAGTATAGATTTATCTCATTGTTTGAATTTTTATGCAATTTACAACGAAATGTTTAAGTATGCAAATTTTTGTATGAATATTTATGTGGTTTTTATTCAAAAACTTTGTAAAATACTGATTTTCAGTCATATATTTTTTGTATTAAAATCTTGGGCAGGGAAGCTTGTTAAACCGTTTAGGTTTGAGTTTATGAGTTTGCTCTATTTCTACATTAAAAGAAATTTCATGTGCCCCAAGTCCATAGCCTCGCATATTTGAGGTAGTAATATCATAGCTGTAGCCTACGGTAAACATACCTAATTTAACTCCTGCTAATAAAATGACGGCATCATTCAAACGATACCAAGAACCTAATAGAAGCATTTTGTAATTCCCATAAACGCCTAAATCTATCTGTGTAAAAGGTCCTTGTTTTCTGTATAGACCTCCAAATCCAATGTTAGCTTTTTCATTTATAGGAAATAATCCTCCTATGTTACCTGTAAGTCGCATAGGAAGCTGGGCATTTTGTCCATACAAGAGTAAAGATTGATTAGGTTGAGTTAAGTGGTGTGCGCTAAAACCTACGTACAGGTATTTATTATACCATTCAATTCCGCCTGCAAAGTCAGTATAAGTAATAGTGCGAGATGGGGGTAAATTTTCTCCTGAGGGTAGGCTACTATTAAATCCTGTTCGAGGATCAAGCTGGTTACCGAAAGTAAGCAAATAAAAGTCTATACTTTTTTGAGCGAATCCTGCTTGTCCGCCAATGAGCAAATTAGAGCCTCCTAAATTGAAATTAGCTGAGTAGATAGCGCTAAAGTCTAGAGATTCTAGGTTACCTTCACCTGCTCTATCTACAGTAATAAGCCCCCCTACACCATGTGTAAGTATTCTTTTTACACGTTTTCCGCCCTTGTGTGAAGATCCGAATAACAAAGTTTGATCGTAAGCGGCGCTGAAAGTATTATAGCTTTTACCCAATCCAGGCCATTGATTTCTATATATTAAAGTTGCTCTTGGTCCCACACCTGAACCTGCAAAGGCGGGGTTCAGATACAGCTTAGCGGCATAGAACTGTGAAAACTGCGGATCTTGACCTAATGCACTCAAAAACAATGAGCAAGAAAATAAATACAGCAAGATTTTTTTCATAAACATGAAATGTATCTGCGAAAATAGGTATACTTTTTGATTTTATCAACACAAAATGCAAAAATTTGCAATATGTGTCAAAAGCTGTAATTTCAACTTTGAGTGTTTTTTGTGCAGGTGAAACAGTTTAGTGTTCAAAAAACTTTGCTTTTTAGCTCGTAGTTTGATTTACTTTTGTATGACGTATGATATTTTGCTCTGCAATAGGATTTTCTCCGCGTAAAGCTAAAAATACTTGTACCAAAGTTGTTACATCTTTTTCACAGTATGTTGCAATTTTTTCAAGGTCTTTATCTTGATAATATACTCCCTTTACTTGACTACCATCCATTTCACTTTTGGGAGTAGGAATGTCAAACACAGCGGCTAGTAGATCCAAACTGGTGAAATTTTTGTTATCTCCGAACTTCCATAGTTCCATTGTGTCTAAAAGATGAGTAATTTCCCAAGGTTTTTTGCCTTGTATTTGAAAAGGTAGAGGTATTCCTATTCGGTTGATTAACATTCGGCGGCATATATAGGGGAAGTCAAATTCTTTACCATTATGCGCGCATATATAGGACACTTTTCCTATGCTCCAACGGTGGTCCAAAGCTTTTTTGAATGTTTCTAATAATTTTTTTTCTTCCTCGTTGTAAAAAGAGTATAAATTAAGTTCTAGCTCGCCTGACTGCTGATTTTTTTTGACTATACCTACACTAATACAAACGATTTTACCAAATTCAGCTAAAACGCCACCTTGCTCTTCAAAATATTGTTCAGGAGATTGTTCACCTCTTTTGTTTTTTGTTTTTTTGTCCCATAATTTTTGAAAACGTTCGGGTAAGTTTTCATATTTTTCGGTCATAGGTACAGTTTCACTGTCCATAAAAAGGACTTTTTCAATATCGATTTTATCTATCATAGTAGCAAAGATACAATTTATTTTACTAGTATGAAAAAAAACGACGAAAAATTCTATTGAAAGTGGTTTTTTTAGTTAATTTGCGTGAGGCATGCGGAGGGTGGGCGTTAGCCCAGTGCGGAGCGAAGCGAAGCACCGAAGCGATAGCGTAGCCCGAAGCACGCCGACCTTGCCCACACCAGCGCAAGCGAAGTGTGGGCAAGGGCACGCCCAAAAAATTGTTCCTAAATACAAACCTAAAAACCTACCTCTAAATAAACACTTATGCTTATCTTTGTAGTATGAGAATATATGGGCAGCTATGGATAAAAATGATTTGGTTCAGCATAGTACCGCTTTTGATAGCCTGCCGAGCAACTAAGCCTGACGGTTCATTAAATAAAAGTATTCCAAGCTTACTATACCACAACACTACTGCCCACTACAACCGCTTTTTTAACGGCAAAATGAAGTACCTAGAAGCTGTCAAAAACATAGAAAACAACTACAAATACGATTTTAATGAAATACTGCCTATTTACCTCTCATTAGATGTCAATCAAAATAAAGCTGAATTCCAAAAGTTTGATGAAACTGTCAAAAAAATGTCTATTGCCATTACAGACCACAAAAATAGCCGTTGGGTAGATGACTGCTTCTTTTATATTGGATTAGCACGTTTTTACAAAGGGGACTATTTCAGTGCTGCCCAATCTTTTGCATACTTGCTTACCGAAAAACGGTTCGAAAAAACTAAATACAAAAATGACTGCGCAGTATGGCTAGCTAAATCTAAAATTGCTGCAGATGATAATCTCGCAGGTAAAAAAATTATTGATGAATACCTAAGCAAAAAAAATATCCCCAAACGCATACGAAAAGATTTTTATGTACTGAACGCTTTTTACTTTGCTAAGCAAAAAAACTATCCATTAGTAATTGAGAATTTAGAACAAGCTGTCAAACTCACTCGCAGGCGCAAAGAAAAAAACCACTATTATTTTATTTTGGGACAACTATATGTACGCCAAGGTCAAAAAAACAAAGCTTTTGAAGCTTTCACGCAAGCTATGAAACGAAATACACACTATGAGTTTACTTTCAATGCCAAGCTTGGACAAGTACATGCGTATTTAGCTGATACAAGTAACAAACAAAATAAAAAAGTTACTCGCACCCTCAAACGTATGATTGCCGATGACAAAAACAGCGATAACTACGACCAAATTTATTACGAACTTGGAAATATTGAAGTACGTAATAAAAACTATCAAAAAGCTATCCATGCTTACAAAAAATCAGCTAAACTAAGTACAAAAAATGCCTATCAAAAAGGACTAGCCTATAACAAATTGGGAGATGTCTATTTTAGTCCATTAAACAAATTCGTTTTAGCTGAAGCCTATTACGATAGCGCCGCAGCTGCTTTTAAGAGTTCAGGTAAAGCTAACCAAGAATCAGAGAAAGCAGAAGCTATTAAAAAAAATCTTTCTGACTACGTTAAGTACACTAAAATTATTCGTGAAAAAGATAGCTTGATTCAATTTAGTTTGCTTCCCCAAAAAGAGCAGTATGCCATTATTGATGCTATCATCAAGAAAAAAGAAAAAGAACTACAAAAACAAGAAGAGAAAAAAAATAGTGGCTCTAACTTCATAGACCCTATGAGAGATGATCTTCCTAAAACTACTTTCAACACAACAGGAGGTACTTTTTATTTTGATAATCCTGCTGTGGTAGCTCAAGGTAAAGCAGAATTTAAGCGGCTATGGGGAGATAGAGTGTACGGCGACAACTGGAAGTACTCGGAAGGAATTAAGTTTGAAGATTTTTCTTCTAATGCAAATAACGACCCAAATAAAAACACAAATGACCCCAAAAATAAACCTAAAAACCCTCTTTTGATGCGAGAAACCTACCTAAAAAATGTACCCAAAAATGATGCAGAGCGCAATAAGATGCTTGCAGAAGTGGAAGAAGCAATGTACCAGTTGGGAAATACTTTCTATATTGGCTTTAATATGCCTGATTCTGCTCAATATACATTTGAAAATACGCTCAAACGCTTTCCAGATACTAAATATAAGCCTTCTATTTATTTTTCGCTCTATGGAGCTTACAAAAAGCTTAATAATCCCCAAAAAGCAGAGTACTACAAAAATTTACTCATCCAAAACTACCCTGACCACGAATATACACAGTTAATTATGGGCAAAGCTAACAAACAAGTTGCTTTTAGAGATAGCATGAATCAACTTTATGCCCAAGCTATTGCACTTTATGAAAACAAAGAATTTGAACGTACTATTGCTTTATGCGACCAAGTTATACGCCCCAACCCTAAAAATGAAGAGATAGCAAAATTCCATTTTTTACGCGCGTATGCGTATAAGGAATTAGATAAACCCGATAGCCTTATTGCGGAATACCGTTTTATAGACAGGCACTTTCCCAAAGCACCTTTTATTGGTCAAGTTAGAGGGCTATTGGCTACGTTAGAAAAAAATAAAGAAAATATCTCCAAAGTTACCCTTGAATTCGACCCCGAAGTTAAACCGACAGACAAAATAGTGGTATTTCTCTATATAGATAGCAAAAAGAATCTCAACACTGCTAAAATTAAGATTGCTGACTTTAATTCTAAATTCTATTCTACAAGCAATTTAATGGTTAATGATAACATTTACAACGACACTTTGAGTTTAATTTATATCTCTACTTTTCCCGACAAAAGACAAGCTAAACAATATGCCCAGCAGCTTAAAAACGACCCTTCTATGAAAGATTTTTGCAATTCTACATTGAACAATGTATTTGTAATTACTAATCGCAATTTAAATACGCTCATCTACAAACCTGTACCTAATGATGGTATTCATAAAGAATATGAGAATGGGCGAAACAGCTTAGAAGTTTTTATCAAATTTTACCAAGAATACGAACAAGACAACTAATTTTCAATAAACCAACACAAAGGCACCCCAATAGTATGGATAGCTGTATTCTTTCATTACTGCGATTTGTGCCATTTTTAAGGCAGTTTGTTTATTCCGATAGTTTAGCCAAAAAGAATAAAAGTAAGTCATGAGTAGTTGAGTGGCGTTATCATTGACATTCCACAAGCTGGTCATAACAGTTTTTGCACCTGCCATTTCAAAAGCTCGCTGCAAACCAAATATACCTTCACCTGCCATCACACTTCCTAATCCTGTTTCGCATGCACTAAGCACAACTAACTCTGTGTTTTCTAAATTTAAGTGCTGGGCTTCATATCCTAAGAGTATTCCATCATCAATAGAGCTATGATATGAGCTTTCTAATGTCTTTTCAGCGCCTGCCAACATCAGCCCTGAACGTAGCAAAGGAATAGAATATAACGCACTATCACTTATTCCTATTCGCTTTTGTAAAAATTTGTTTTTGGAGTTGTCAATGTAAAAACCGTGCGTAGCAATGTGTAATATCGCAGGATTGTGAATTTTTTTAAGGTTGTCTTCTGTAGCCTGTTGGGAAAGATACACTTGCACCTTCCAATTTTGTCTTTGGAGTAGTTTCTTAATGTTTTCTACTTCTGCTTTTGTACCTGGTAAAGGTAATAAATACCCTCTTGTACTATCCGTATTCATTTTTTCCATTGCATAGTCAGGATAACCAAAAAGTACTGCAGTGCGGCTTGTTATGTCATCAGTTTGTATGACTGTACTTATATCCTCAATATGGTTGATGCAGTAAAAGTCATAACTTAGCAGTAGATACTCCTCTTTCTCAATATCATACAAAGTATTAGGATTGACTTGATAAAAAACGCCATCAGGAATATAGTAAATTTTTGTAGTGTTAAATAAAGCATCTTGTATAGGTCGCCAAAAATGCTCATACACTTGTTCCTGAACATCAAAAACACCTTTTATGTACTTTTTGTATTTTAATATAACTTCCTGTTCTATGTAGTTGCCATTTTTTTGTAGAATGTACTTGGGATACAAATTTTTCTTTTCTATCAAGTAGTGCAGGTAATACAGACTATCTTTTTTAACAGGAATACGTATTGTCAGCCACAAAGCACTGCTGTCAGGGATAGCATTGAGAACTTCTTGCCAAGTGTAGAGCTTGAATAAACGTTGTGTTTCAAAGTTTAGATGCGTACGGAGATAACGTTCTATTTGTGCGGCTTGTTTTTGAATGCTGTCCACGTTCAAATGCTGGTAAAAGTTAAATAAACCTTGTATCAATAGCTTTTTGTTATGCTGCCATTCTTGAAAGTAAGTTTTAAGCTCTTGACTTTGAACATTTGATACAGAAATTCTGAATTTTTGGTGCGTTCTCAATAAAATAGACTTGCAGTATAATTCAAAAATTACCATGTATTGATGATTTTGCTGCTGTAAGTCAATATGTTGTACTGAAAACTGTTGATACTCTTCTAACAAAGCATACATTTTTTGATACCAATATAGTTGTTCATGTTCGTTCATGTAGGGGAATAGTTCTTGTGTAAGCGTAAATAAATGTTTGAGAGCTGCTTGGTAGCAGTACAAAGCACTATCAGGCTTTGTATAAAAGTAGCTCTTAGCTAATATGTGATAACTTTGGACAAGTAGAGTAGGATTGCAGGTTACAGAGGACTGTAAAATAAGCAAAGCCTGTTGAACTTTATGCTGTGCGCTATCATATTTTTGAGCAATTAAAAAAATTTCTGCTTGCTGAATGTAGCAAAGCGCTAGTTGGCTATGCTGCTGCTGAAAAGAGAGTTCTTGTTCTATGGAATTCCATGCAGTGTAAGAATATTCTTTGGGATTGGATAAACTTTTTAAGTATTGGTAGTCCATGTAAATACGTAAGCGAGTAGATGCAGTGAGATGAGCGTTTTGTTGCGCATAGTGGTAAGCTTTTTCCATTAAGTTAGCTGCAAGCGAGAAATTGCGTTCCTGCATATAAATCCGGGCTAAAAACTGAATATTTTCCAAGTACAGAGGATGGTAATATCCTAACTGTTCAGCTTGGATAGAAATTAAACTTTGAAGAATACGTTTAGCAGTATTCGACTGCCCCAAAGCTAAGGCTATGTTTGCTGCCAAAGCTTTGAGTTCGTGTACGTGAATATGATACTCATCCCATTGTGAAGTAAGTATATTTAGAGCTTGCTGTGCATATTCTTCAGCTTCAATGTATTGAGCTGTGTGAAAAAGGTATTTTGCTTTTCTGTACAAGGTTAAAGCATACAAAGGATGTTGATTATGAGATTGTTGTAAAATTTTTTGTTCTAAATAAGTTAAGGTTTTTTGTACCTCATCGTATTTACCTACTTCTTGGTAGATATCTACTTTTTGGGACAAGACAGTATAAAAAACGGACAGGGGCATGTACTTAGTAGTTTGTAACCGTTCTTCGGCTTTTTGTAAAATTTCTTTGGCGCGGTCATAGCTGCCTATTTTAGCATACATTCCTGAAAGCTGTGCAGTTAAGTACGCGTATTCTATATTATTTTCTTCTCGGTAGTAGGGCAAAATCTGCATAAAGTACTGTTCAGAAAGTTTGTATTCCTGCATTTCTTTGTGATACAGTGCCAATTGGGCTAAAACTTGGTAATAAACAGGATGTTGCGTGCCGTATAAATCTTGTGTAAGTTTTTCTATTTCTTGTAATATTGGCTTAATGGGCGTATAGTTGGACAGCAAAAGGTTAAGCTCAACAAGTAAAAGGTTGGCGGTAATGTAGTCAGCGGTGTTTCTACGTTTTTCTATTTGTTGCCAAAGGTAAACTTCTTCATAAGCCTGTTTGTAGTTTCCACGTTCTTTGAGCCAAAGTATTTTGTAATAGTAATACAAGGGGGTATTTTTATCTTTGTGGGCTTTTTCCCATATTTCTAAAGCAGTAGTGTAGTTTGCGGCTAAAGCCTCACTTTTAGCTAAAATTTGATGCCATAAAAAATAGTCAGAAGTGTTAGGTTTAATTGTGTTTTGAACTTTGTAGCACAGTTGTTTAGCGCTTTGGGCATCGTATATTTCTAACTTTTTTTGGGCTTCCAATAAAGTTTTGTTATAGGTATTTGAAAATTGACTTTGTACGTTTATAGTCCATAGGCAGAGGCTTAGCAATAAAACAAAGTCTCTCATTTCTTTGCTTGGCAGGTTTTTTACTCTCAATTTGCTCTATCTTAATTGCAAAAATAACTACTGCGAGCTATAAGTACTCAAAAAATTAAACAGGTTGAGTTTATTTTGAGATGAAGGTTAAGTTTTTATTTTTTTGGGCGTGTCCTTGCCCACACTTCGCTTGCGCTTGTGTGGGCAAGGTCGGCGTGCTGCGGGCTACGCTAACGCTTCGGTGCTTCGCTTCGCTACGCACTGGGCTAACGCCCACCCTCCGCATGCCTCACGCAATCAAATCAAAACAAACTTTCAAAAAAAATTGAAAACATCCAATTACTCAAAAAAAGTCTGACACAAAAAAACCGCTTCCTTTATGCCCACAGTGCAGATTTTGACTACCCCTTTCCGTCGATGTCCACTAAAACTACCTAAAACACTACGAAAACCGTAGCATTTTAGCCCACTTTTTGACCTAACTCCTTGACAATCAACAACCGTCGATGTCTTTCGCAATTTTTTACATAACTAACTCAAAATCATCAACTTAACCTCACTATGTCATTTTGTCAGAACGATCGAAGTCTGATGGCAGATATTTTTTTTAAAAAAATATTGCGTAGTTTGCAGCAATTGCATATTTTTGTGGTCAAAATTTGGGTGTGTTAATCGAACCATTGTGGAACTGCGACTGTTTTGAGGAGTCTCTTTGGCAGACATGTTTTTTGCCTTTGTGTTAATCGAACCATTGTGGAACTGCGACTGCGGCGGCGACTTCTTTTCTTTTCTTTAACTCGTTTTGAACCGTGTTAATCGAACCATTGTGGAACTGCGACCCCAAAAAGTGTAAAGTAAAGTTCATAGAAATTTATAAATTCAGTGTTAATCGAACCATTGTGGAACTGCGACTTATCATTAGAGCCAAAGATGGCATATCCTTGTTCTAAAAGCAAGTGTTAATCGAACCATTGTGGAACTGCGACTCTTTAATGTTTTTTGTTTCAGTAATCATAGTACAAAAAGTGTTAATCGAACCATTGTGGAACTGCGACTCTTGTTCGGTTCAGTTCCACGCGGAAAAGCAAAAGTAATAGGCGCTAATCAAACGATTTTGGAACTGCGAGCTGCAAGGTCAAAATCCTTGTAGCCTTTTTGTACAAGTCTATGTTGTTTTGCATAATAAATTCCGCAGAGGTTAAATAAACACTAACGGACTACTCCTATACACAGGGCAACTTCTACCTCTGCGTGTCCCACGCAACTCAACTGTAAAAAATCGTTCTATCTTACTTTATGCAAAGTTTTAGCTTGTAAGTAATTGTACTTCAAGCTCAAACAAGGTAAAGACATAATTGAACAGGTCA
>JANWVW010000062.1 GCA_025056095.1 Bacteroidia bacterium | reverse complement strand
GAGGAGGTAAGGAAGAGCATGGAGATAGAGGATGAGATTATAGAGAGTTTTAAGATGGTAGAACGGGATAGAGAGAAATTAGCGGAGGAATTGAAGCAGGAAAGACAACGCGCAGAACAAAAAGAAAAAGAATTAGAGCAAGAAAAGCAACGCGCAGAGCAAGAAAAACAAAGGGCAGAGCAAAAACAAAGGGAATTAGAACAAGAAAGACAGCTTGCAGAGCAAGAAAAGGTCAGCATGATAAGGGAGATGCTCAAACAGGGTATGAGCAAAGAAATAGTCATGCAAATCGCCAAAGTAGATGAATTATTCTTAAAAAAACATAATTTGGCATAAAAATGCAACAATGCTCAATTTTTTATGTTAAGTGGATTTTTCTCTACATAAAGTTGTTTTCAAAATCCGATCTGGGCTTTAATTTTTTTGGCGTGTCCTTGTGGGCATACGCGCAGCGTAACGCCCACAAGGACACGCCAAAAAAAAATCTCATTTTTACAGCATTCATGTAGCCAAACATACTTTTTATGTACCTTTACAGCAAATATGTACAAGTACTTTTGGCTATTAGTAGTTTGCTTTTTTGTAATTGATACATTGTGGGCGCAGCGTAAAATCACAATCGGCTTTGTACAAGCCATTGAAGATGCTACCTTAGATGAAGCTCGCAAAGGATACTTTGATGCCCTAGCCCAAGAAGGATACAGTGAAAAGTTAGGAAACCTTCAAATTATCTATCAAAATGCGCAAGGGAGTATTGCTGCATTGAATACTATTCAGTCTTATTTAGTCAATAAACCTGTGGATATTTTGGCTACTAATACTACCTTAGCTACACTTTCATCTATCAACGCTACTAAAAGCATCCCAATTTTTATGATGGTTGCCCCTGAACCTTACCTGATGCAACTTAATACCGTTCCTAAAAATTTATCAGGTACGTACGAAACTTTGGACTATATAGATACAGCCGTCACACTTATTACTCAATTGATGCCCCAAGCTAAACGTATAGGTACTATCTACAACGCATCTGAACCTAATGCTACTCAAGCCTTAACGCGGCTACAAAAACAATGTAAAACACTCAATCTTGATGTACGTGTAAAACCAGTTACACAAAGTTCAGAAACACAAATAGTAGTGGAGGCTCTGCTATCCGAAGGAATAGATGTCTTTTTTGCACTGCCAGATAACATTATTTTTTCTTCTTTTGAAACGATATTTCAATCTTGTGAGCAAAGAAATGTTCCCATATTTACCTCTGAAGCAGGTTTAGTTCGTAGAGGGGCAACGGCGGCTTTTGGCGCAGATATGTACGCATGGGGCTATCAATCAGGAAAAATGACGGCTTTTTATCTTAAAAACAAAATTCTACTCGCACCTACTATTGTACATACACGAAAGCAAGTACTACATCCTACTCTATCAGCTAAGTACAAGATACAGAAAGATACTTCTGCTTCAAAATTACAAGTCTATAATTCATATCACTTTGCACGAAGCACGATTATAGCGGGTATGTTGTTAAGTCTTTTGGGCTTAGGTGTGTTTATTTCTTTCAAAGTATTTCAAATTCCTGATATTACTGCGGATGGCAGCTATACTTTGGGGGCAAGCATCACAGCAATAGGTTTGACAAACCACTTTTCTGTGAGTTTAACTTTATTTTTGGCAATGGTAGCAGGAGGTATAGCAGGTTTTTGTAGTGGAGTAATTCATACAAAAGGCAAAGTAAACGCTTTGCTAACAGGTATTTTAGTCATGACGGGGCTATACTCTATCAATCTTGGGATAATGGGGCGTTCTAATGTTCCTTTGTTGGAGTATTCTACCATCTTTAATGCACGGTATTCGGAAATAGGAGTAAGTTTGGTGTTTTTGGTTGGTTTTATTCTGTTGTGGATATACTTTTTTCAAACAGATTTAGGTTTAGCCATGCGTGCGGTGGGATACAATGAGAAAATGTTAGCCCAATTAGCTATTTCCGCAGATAGGTTAAAGATTATAGGTTTGGTCATCTCTAATGCAGTAATTGCTTTATCAGGCAGTTTAATGGCACAGTATCAAGGCTTTTCGGATATTAACATGGGCATAGGGGTTATGCTTTCTGGTTTAGCAGGCTTAATGCTGGGAGATGCTGTTCAACATTTATTGCGATTAAACAAAATAGTTTATAGTATTCTTTTTGCTGTAATAGGTTGTTTGATATTTCAAGGAATTATTAGTTTTTCGCTTACGTTAGGTATATTGCCGCATTGGCTTAAATTAGTAAGTGCCGTTTTTGTGCTAGTAGCAGTGATTTTACCAAATTTAAGAAAGGCATAAGTAGATTTTTCAAAGGATTGAAATATGTTTTTATGAAAGGATAGATGTTAAATTTTTTGTTTTAATTTTTTTGGGCGTGTCCTTGCTTGCGTTTCGCTGCGCTCATGCAAGCAAGGTCGGCGTGCTACGGGCTACGCTATCGCTTCGGTGCTACGCCCCACCCGCCCACCCCCTGGGCAAGGGTTTGAGCGTGGGCGAGGGGCTTCGCACCGTGCTGACGCACGCCCTCCGCATGCCTCACGCAGAAAACGCAGTAAGTATGCTAAACTTATCTATCAAATCTTTACCTTGTAAGTATCTGAAAATGAATTCAAAAAAAGGTAAAAATTAAGTTATCCAAGGTTAAGGGGCTATAAGAAGTCCATGTATTCAAGGTTTAACCTTGTACATGCTTGAAAATCAAGCTAAAACAAGGTAAAGTAACAAAATTTGAAACGAAGTAAAAATTTTTTACCTTGTAAGCCATTGAAAATCAATATCAAACAAGGTAAAGCAGGGACGTGTATAAAATAAGGCAAAGCGTCAAAAGGCAGCGTGCGTGAGGCATGCGGAGGGTGCGTCAGCAGTGCGGAGCGCAGCGTAGCACCGAAGCGTCAGCGTAGCCCGTAGCACGCCGACCCGAAGCGCAGCGAAGGGACACGCCCAAAATAATAAAAATAAATTCAACCTTATATCAAGATTTTGAAAGGTTCTTCTAACAAGGCTTTAAGAGTTTGTAAGAAAGCTGCACCCATAGCACCATCAACTATTCTATGGTCGCAGGAAAGCGTTACTTTCATGATATTACCAATCCCTACCTGACCATTTTTGACAATAGGTACTTCTTTTATTCCGCCCACGGCTAAAATACACGCATCAGGAGGATTGATAATAGCCGTAAATTCATCAATCCCATACATGCCTAAATTAGAGATAGTGAACGTATTACCTTCCCAATCCGCGGGCTGAAGTTCTTTATTTTTAGCTTTTTCTGCTAATTGCTTCGTTTCTGTGCTAATTTGAGTAATGGTTTTTTGGTCAGCATTACGAATAACAGGAACTAATAATCCTTCTTCTACCGCTACCGCAACCCCGATATTGATGTAATGATACGTTCTGATTTTATCCCCTAGCCAAGAGGCATTAATTTTAGGGTGTTTTCGTAGTGCCATAGAAACTGCTTTTACCACCCAATCATTAAAAGATGTTTTAACATCGGATATAGCATTAACTTGCTTACGAAGTTCTATGATATTATCCATGTTAATCTCAATAGTGAGGAAAAAGTGCGGAGCGCTGTATAAGCTTTCACTCAAACGCCGAGCAATAGTTTTTCGCATTTGACTGACATGAGTGTCAGTGTATGCTCCCTGCGTAACGGGCACAGAAGGAGTAACAGAAGTTACTTGTAAAGTTTGTGTAATTTGCTGTTTTTGTTGCTGGGCATAATTTTCTACATCTTTTTTAATTATTCTACCGTTATCACCTGTTCCTTCAATTTCATGTAAAGGTATCCCCTTTTCACTGGCAATTTTTTTAGCTAGCGGAGAGGCTTTGATACGGTCATCCGTTGGAGTTTGAGAAACATGGGTTTTACCTTGCGCAGAGGGGTTTTGAATGGTATTTTGCTCAACCTCAGAGGAATTTTTTGAGGAAGTAGAATCAGTTTTTGTACCTGAGTACTTCGCTAATATTGCACTAATGTCTTCACCTGGCTTTCCGATAATAGCCATTAAAGTACCAATTGGGACAGGTTTACCTACTTCAATTCCTTGATACAATAAAACACCATCAAAATAAGATTCTAATTCCATAGTTGCTTTGTCGGTTTCTATTTCTGCGAGTAAATCTCCTGCTTTTACAGTGTCCCCTACGTTTTTATGCCATGCTGCGATAACGCCCTCGGTCATGGTGTCGCTTAATTTGGGCATTTCAATAACTTCTGCCATAGTTTTTAATCAGTTATGAATGTAAAAATAATGTTCAATACACAAATTCCGCAAATTTTTTTCTTGAATTTATCTTGGATTATGCCAAATAAATGTACAAGTGCTTTTATTTGAAGAATTTAAGTGCTGTATCATACAATCAATATGGTTCACGTTTTACCGTGGGCGTGCTACGGGCTACGCTATCGCTTCGGTGCTACGCTGCGCTACGCACTGCTCACGCACCCTTCGCATGCCTCACGCAGCAGCTTTTAGATGTTTTACCTGATTTTTATACATGTCCTTCCTTTACTTCGTTTAACATTGATTTTCAATGACCTACAAGATTAAATTTTTTTACTTTGTTTGAACTGTTTTTGTTTTATCTTATTTTAGATTGGTTTTCAATCGCTTACAAGGTTAAACCTTGAATATATGGACTTTTGATAACCCTTTAACCCTGATTAAATACTCTTTATCTTGTTTTTCACTCATTTTCAAATGTTTACAAGGTTAAAATATATTTTTATCTTGTTTGATGTTCATTTTCAGGTACTTACAAGGTAAAAGTTTTGATAGATAAGTTTAGCATACTTACTGCATTTTCTGCGTGAGGCATGCGGAGGGCGTGCGTCAGCACGGTGCGAAGCCCCTCGCCCACGCTTTGACTCTTGCCCAAGGGGTGGGCGGGTGGGGCGCAGCACCGTTAGCCCGTAGCACGCCGACCTTGTGGGCATACGCGCAGCGTAACGCCCACAAGGACACGCCCAGAAATAAACCTCTGTCGTACAAAAGAGTCCATCAAAACCCAATCTTTGATATAACCACTTATTATTTTTTACTTACAGGGCGAGGTTCAACCCCTATTGCTTCATAAAACAAACTTTGTACATACTGTCTTATCCCACGCTCAATCAGTTTTTTATTGTCTGCCTTGGGATGTACCCTGTTAGTAAGCATCACAAATACAAGTTCATACTGAGGATCTACCCAAAGACAAGTCCCTGTAAATCCCGTGTGCCCATAGGTTCTAGGAGAACATCTGTAACTCATTTGCCAAGGATGATTAAGACTATCTCTTTGTAAAGGAGGTTTATTAAAGCCCAATCCTCTAAACGTACCTGGCTGCGCCGCCGTAAAAAGTAATATCGTATTGGTATCTAACAATTGGTGTCTTCCATAATAACCATAGTTCAAAAGCATTTGCCCAATAGCGGTAATACCCAAAGCATCACTAAATAAACCTGCATTTCCGCATACATTTCCGCATAGAGCTGCTGTGGGGTCATGCACATAACCGTGAATAAGCTGTCTTCGCCAAAAATCGTCTTTTTCTGTGGGGGCAATCTCTTCAAGATTAAATTTACGTAAAGGCAAAAAACATGTACGTTTTAAGTGCATTTTATTATAAAACTCTTGCTCGATCCACTCGTTGAGAGGTTTTTCGTAAAGATTTTCTACTACTTTTTGCAATAAATACATATTAAAATCACTGTATTCGTATTCATTTTCTTTTTGCAAGTTTATTCGACTAATATGGTATAAAATGGTATCCCACACATCATTGCGAAAGTATAGATTTGCTGCCACAGGAATAGTAAAAGCAGTATCTTTTTTAAGGATATGTTTTTTATCTTTTGATGACAACTCTTTGTACACAGTAGAAAAATATCGTTTTAATTGAGGGGCATCTTTTTGAAAAAACTTGAACGTATAAACAGGTAATCCTATTCCTGCACCTGAATGATGTGTAAGCAATTTTTGAATAACTGCATTTTTGAGTGTACCTTTAGCTGTATCTAAATAGGGAAGATATTTCTTTAAACTATCTTGCAGCTTGAGCAAACTATCTTGATAAGCGCGCATACACATTAACGTAGTAGCACAAATTTTAGTCAAAGAAGCTACATCATACAAGGTCTGCATTTTAACTTTTTGAGTAGCTTCATACGTCAGATGCCCAAAAGCTTTTTGATAAACAATTTTACCTTTGTGCGCAACCATAATCTGACCGCCCGGCATAACCTTGTCTTTTATCCATTCTTTTAACATAGAGTCTAAATGTTGATGTACCTTGTATTTAGTAAGGTACATTTCTCCCTCTTCAGGTAACCCTCTTCCTAATCTACACGCTTGATACGTATGCACTTGATACGGTGCAGATAATAAAAATTCAAACTTTCCTTGCACAGGATATGCACCCAATATTGCTTGCGCAAGAATGTCTTGGGCATCACTATCATCCTGTAAATGATATATTACACTCCTGGCGTGAGTATAATAACTTAAAGGAGCATACAAAGGTCCAAAATGGACTATTACTACACTATGAGTAAGGCAAAATGTATCTATGACCTTTAGTTTTTCAGGACTCAAAATACCATGTATGCTCATAATCACGTTCTCTCGGATTTTATTTAATTTTGTTTTTAGCTGCTTTTCATTTGCGATAAAAGGTAGATATTTAAACTCTAGACCATTTACAAATTGTGCTAATGTTGCTTGAAATGGAGTATAGTTATCTGCATTAAGACTTATGCATGTCCATGTAGAAAAATTAAAATCTGTGGCAAAAGGAAGTAGGTTTTTATCATTTTTAAGTAAGCATACGCTATGAGCAAGGGTGTTTCTATATGCAGCTTGGGCATATATGTCTGTAAGTGGCTTTTTGGGTCTTTGTTGAATAAAGTACTTAGCCATTAAAACTCGTTTGACCTTGTTATTGAGGCTTTGAATAGATATTTTGCGTATGATAATTGCTTTTCTAATCTCACGAATGGCTTTTTTTACATCAGGCGGACATACCAGCACATCTACATCGTTTTTCAATAATTCTACATATTTTACAGGCTGAGGGCTTTTATCTAACCTATCGGTAAGAACCAAACCATTGTAATAGTACGTTTTTCGCAGTATATCCTGCACGAAATACCGAGAGTAATATAAAGGCTGCATAAAGGTGCTATCCGAATTGCTGACTTGAATAGCATTGATTAAGTATTCTTTTAGTTCCCTCCATATTTTACCTTGTTTTCGAATGTATTGGCTATCCCGGGTATAGATTTTTGGAGTAGATAGACACAATACTATGCGTTGTTCTGTGCATTGCTTTTGAAAAATTTTAAGGTGATGTATTTGTGTTGTTTCATTTGGACTAATACAATCAGTTTGGTAAAGATACTGAGATAAAGTAGAAGGTAGCAATAAAAAGTTAAATCCTCTTTTTTTAATTTGGTAGATAAGTGCATTTATTTGCTGTTCTAAAACTTTTTGATTTTTCACTGTGCCCAGAGTAGCAAGGTAAGGAATATACTTTTCATTCTGGGGATAGGAGATGACGTTAAAGTAGGGTAATGCACTGTTATCTGTAATAACACTGTCAGATAAAGACGGATAAAAGTAGCCCCCTATATTTTTCATTTTTTGTGTGTGTGGCAAGATAAAAAGTTGTGTTATTTTATCATTTAGAGAGAGTTTTTTGAGCATAGAGTCTGCGTATTGTTCTGCGTTAGAAAAGTTGAATAGATCGGGGAGTTTCTTGCTATGAATGGTAGTTTTTTGAATATGAACATTGCGATGAACTATAAAAATGCTTGTCGTAATTACAAGAAATACAATTGCGATTACGCGCAAAAAATATCCTCTTTTCATAAACGGTAATACGAGTAAAATAGTAGATATCATGTAAAAATTAAGCACAATTTAGAATTACAGAGATAAAACTAAATTTATTTCTTAACAGTAGAGGTATATCAATTATTTTTGTTATAAGTGTGTATCTATGGCACCGCAGGCATCTTATTGTATGCAAAAATATCTTAAACCATTACCATTACTACCCTCAAAATTAGTATATTTGTTACACTTGTTTGAATTTGTTTCAATATGTGTACGTTAGCTTTCGAATATCAAAAAGGCAAACTTACCATAGGTTTTAACAGAGATGAAGTATCTGATAGAAACTTAGCGTACTCACCTCAGCACATACAAAAGAATAATATACACATTCTTGCTCCGATTGACCCTGTCGGGTCAGGAACTTGGATAGGCGTCAATCAATTTGGTAGGGTAGCGTGCTTGATGAATCACACTCACTACAAAAACCAATATAACTTGGTCTATTTTCACAGCAGAGGCCAGTTGGTCTTAGATATTCTGAGCCTCGTGCATCAACAACCTTTTTTCTACGTTCAAAGTCAGGCTAAAGATTTTGCGCCATTTCATTTATTTGTTTTTGACGGTGAAACTGCCTTTCGGGTTACATGGGATAGTTTTGAACTCCATTTTTACACTATTTTACATGGAAGTTATAGCTTTTCCTCAGCAACGTTATATTCTGTGCAGGTAAGCCAAGAGCGAAATAGAATATGGCAAAATACTAAACTTAATAGTATAAAAGAATATGAAACATTTTTAAGCACTTGTCGCATACAAAACTACGTTAATTCATTGGGTAAAGAGGTTAATACTGTTAGTTTTACCTTACTTTCCAGAGATGATAAACAAAGTGTGATAGAATATCAACCTTTGTATCCCGAGGTGGGCAAAAAAGTAACACAATACCTACCCATCTTCTGAATGTAATTATATCATGTTATATTGGGGCGTAAAAAATGCTTTCAGTTTTTGGGCGTGTCCCTCGCTTGCGCTCGGGTCGGCGTGCTGCGGGCTGCGCTTCGCTTCGGTGCTACGCACTGCTTATGCACCCTCCGCATGCCTCACGCAAGCACTTTTTTGATGTTTTACTTTGTTTTTATACATATTCCCGCTTTACCTTGTCTGATGTTGATTATCAAATACTTACAAAGTAAAAATTTTTTACCTTAATTGAACTACGTTTATTTTATCTTGTTTTATATTCATTTTCAAGCATGTACAGGGTTAAACCTTGAATACATACATTTCCTATTAACCTTGAACATGTAAGTTTTACCTTATTTTAAATTGATTTTCAAGAATTTACAAGATTGAAAAATAGTCTTTTATCTTGTTTAGTACTCATTTTCAGACACTTACAAGATTGGATTTTAGATAAGCAGGCTTAGTTTGATAGCAGCCGCTTGCGTGAGGCATGCGGAGGGTGGGCGTTAGCCCAGTGCGTAGCGAAGCGCAGCACCGAAGCGATAGCGCAGCCCGCAGCACGCCGACCTTGCCCACACAAGCGCAGCGAAGTGTGGGCAAGGGCACGCCCAAAACCAAAAAATAATTATACTCTTTGCTTATTCTGTTATTGCCGAAGTACTTTTACCACAGTAATTACCAAAAAAGAGTTGATATTGTGCGTGAGGGTGATTAGGCTTGATGTTAATCTGTTTGAGGTCAGCTTTTTCTGCTGCCTTGAATATAACTTTGCGTTTTCCTGTGGGGTTCAGCGTAATTGCAGCAACATCTCCTGCATAAATTCTTTTAGCATCAAAAATTACATCTGCATCTATAATCAGGTTATTGAGATGGATTTCCTCCTTCTGTACGCGTCCTCTATTCATAATAAATTGATTGATAACATTCCCGCTACCATCTAACCACTGTATTTTAAACCTGCCTGCTACGTCTTTACTGTCATAATTGCCGATAAAACCACCAGGCTTTACTTTGAAAGTACAGTCATAGACTGTTACCCCGTCCATGAGAATAACACTTGCGCCGTTTTCTATGATATACACGGAAGCGTCATTAGGGTCAGAAGTGGGACTTAAATCCGTAGGAATGGGAATTTCTCTCAAATCATGGTAGGGTCCGCCGTTGTGAATGCTGTTCCATCCGTTAGGGTTAGCAGGGTTAAGATTTGCCATATCTGCTGACTTTGGATAGGTACTGCGTACTGTTCTGAAGGTATAACAACTCGGAAAATGCAGTGTTACCCCACTTTTTACTGTTACTTCGGAAGGGTGATAAATAACCTTTTCCGTAGGATTGATTTTGGTTAAGTCTATGGATTTGTCTATGAAGTACCTGTGGTAGCAGGGGGTAGAAGCTATAGTGATGAGCTGTCCTAAACCGTTATTAGTATAACCTGCTGGGTAGTCAAAATTATTTCCTCTTATTGTGAACCTTATAACCTCGTGGTCAGTATTTATGGGCGGATAGTTAATAGACCCTATATATTGGTTGAAGAAATCAGTAGCATAACCAACCTTACTGCAAGTACTATCATTATTATGTTCAACAAACAAAGATAAATCATGTTGAGATGCATCGCTTGCACTACCACAATTAGTAAAAGGATATGAACTTAAAATTCCTCTTGTATGGTCTATTATAAAAGAGACTTTATTCCCATACATATCCCATAAGGTATGTTTTAATACTGTGTGTGGATAATAAATTCTGCGACCAAAAACAGGAACGGATGGAGATGCATACCCGGAAGAGAAATACTTAGATAATAACATACTTTGAGCATTATGGTAATGAAACGCTCCTGAACCTGTGCCTGGAAAACCATCAGATCTTATTTGAGAAAACCTTGTATACACGGGATAATTCCATGTATAACTGTTGCCTAGATAATCATAACTAATATATTCTAATCGTCTTTGTGGTGGTATAAAAGAAGGCATGCTTTGGTAAAAGTTTTTACTTAATCCATAAGGACCAGACATATCGTTCGTAACGCTATCTGAGAAAGCGGTACTGTTCAAGTCTAATACTGTACAGACTCTACTCGAGGTATGTCCCAGTTCTGCAAAATCAGGTATGAAAGGAAAGGATACTGCTTCTATGGTAATATATTTAACTCTATCTATACTGCTTCCAAGTAGGTCAACCATTTGGTATTCGCCGTCAAAATAAGATCCATCCTCACTGGGCAATAAATATGGTGAATTTTGATTTGCTGATGTTAGTATAGGACTTCCTACCCTATTTTGATACAAATTATCACAGTTCATACCATAGTCATATATTACAGCAGGTATCTGGGCAAAAACCCTTGTATAAAGACTAATAACAACTATAAAAAAAATATTCTTTTTCATAAGACTGAAGAATAAGGTTTAAGGTTGAATTTTAACAAAAGTCTGAACAAAATGCTGTTGGTTGCAAACACACTCTATATGATATGTACCCTGTGGCAGGTGGGATACAGGCAGCATATATTCGCCCTGCGACATATTGAGTGCTTTATAAAGCAGTCTGCCATAGCTGTCCCATAACCGCAGTTCATAGTTTTTGAGTTCTGTACGGAGGGTAATGTGTTCCTGCGCAGGATTGGGATACAGAACAAGGTTAAATACAGGCGTACTGGGCGTAATAATACTGCTGGGCGCAATTTTGCCGCATTCAAATGTCCATTGTATATTTAATGGATAGGTTAAACCTGGTACTGCCGTTTTTGTAAGACTCATCCCATAATTGCTTATCGTAATACTGCTATCTTTAAGCAGAGGTACTGTGTCTTTCAAATACTTAACAATTTTAGGACAGTAGGTGTCTGAAAGAGTAGTGTCTGTTTTTTTTAACCATACATTAGAACTTGGATAAATTTTACTGGCAATAAGACTTACCATATTGCGACTGTTCTTCGGCTTATGATTGAACATATTGTTAGAGTAATATACATACGTATCTGGATACGGTCCTATATTCAGGTTTTGATAAACAACGCCAAAAGACTGTTTTATACTGTCTTTGTAAAAAATTGATTGTAAAGGACTAGCAAAAGAGTATATTTTATTGTTTTCCTCTATCAAAGGCTGAAAATTGATATTATAATCTTGATGAGGTATGTAATTATTCCATAAAACACTACCCGAAGTATCTATCACAAAGGCTGAAAAATAAGTATGTCCGGCGGAGATCAAAAAGCTATTATCGTTTAGTTTGAATACATCTATTGGTATCAAAGCATCTAGCGTTGGATATTTTACTTTGTACAATCTGTTCCATACTACTTTACCTGATGTATCTATGTCGCAAATATAAGCAGTGCCATTATCACTGACAGCAGTAGAAAAAGTAATAACATTATCTTTCACTTTACCTATAAACCCTGGGTAGTGAGATGCTGGATATTCTTTGTATTCTTTACTCCATATAATATTTCCCAGTGTATCTAATTTTAGAATAACAGGTAAAGAATATGTAGAATATATTTTATGTCCCAAAACATAAAAGGTGTTTTCATATAGAAATGTTTTTTTAAAGTGAAAATTATGCGGGGTAGTAGGCGCATATTTGTATGTCCATTGTATATTTCCATATTTATCTACCTTGCAAAGCCATCCCGCCCAGTAAGTACCATTGGGTATTTGCCCTGTAAGCAACGCCCCGTCATCAGAACAAGGAATTATACTGTTTACATAACTGTTCTTGCACACTAATTTTGTACTCCATAAATTATTACCGTTTATATCCATACGCATCAGCCATTGCTGCCGCCCCTTTACTGCACTGCCCTGCATACTGTCTATCTGAAATACTGCCCATGTATTTTCTCCGTTATAACTCTCACAGTAAGCTGTATTTTTCAAGGAGTATGGCGCGGTGGGGCGTGGCATCCACTTTTCAAAACTTCTGTATGTCTGTGCATACATGCTATACACGCTGTTGAGCAGTACAAGACTAAAAACAAGATATTTTTTCATACCGTTTTAACGTTTGTTTTGTTCCAAAATACGAATTCTTTCTTCTATTTCAAAGATATACAGGTACAGTTCTTCAATTTTTTGCAGGAGTTTGGCGTTCATCTCACCAAGTGCAATACCTTTTTCTTTCACTTCTTTTTCAGATGGTATATCTGGTAAATGTCTGTGTTCTTGGGTAAAGGCTTTTACTTCCTGTAAGGGCATCAGTCTGTAGTTGGGTTCAAAGACAAAATCTGCCCAGCTAGGATAACAGTTTATTTCCTTTCCTCGTATAAGCCCATTTACATTGAGTTTGTAGGTATTTGTACCGTCAGTAAAAGAATCTGTGCCTATCATTAAATTGCCTGCCACTTTTACATTGGGTTCGAATACTACACGTTTTCCTCAACTGTAATTAAACAGCAAATCACCCGTGCCTTCACTTTCTACACGGTAGTTTGCCCCGTCGTGAAAAAAGGAGAGTTTATTATTGGTTGAAGCGTCAGAAACTTCTACTCTATCCCTGAATATGCCACCTCCATGTACCATAAGGGTAGT
>JANWVW010000061.1 GCA_025056095.1 Bacteroidia bacterium | reverse complement strand
AGTGCCGAAGACATTAACCATAACGGCACTTTTGAGGCTAAACCAGTGTCCCAAGGGGGCGATTTAGATGGAATTGACCAAGACAATAATGGCTATGTAGATGACGTTATAGGTTACGATTTTACGCATCAACCTCGCGCCCCCTTCGGTGGAGATTACCTCTTTGAAGATCCCATCCCTTTTGACGACAATGGTCATGGTACTTTGGTTACAGGAATTATTAGCGCTGCACACAACACTATCGGCATAGCAGGCATTGCCCCCGAGTGCAAAATTGTGGTACTACGCGCTTTTAGCGCTTCAGGTATAGGTGAAGATGATGATATTGCCCGTGCTATCATTTATGCCGCAGATAATCAAATTCCTATCCTTAATTTCAGTTTTGGCGATGTGTATCCTTCCATACTTATGCACGATGTGATTCAGTATGCCTATCAAAAAAATATTACAATGATAGCTTCGGCAGGTAATGCCATTGGCGATGATCCCCATTATCCCTCTAACTTTCCCGAAGTTATTGCCGTTTCTGCATCAGACTTTAATCCTGTAACAAATACCGAGTTTTTATGGCAATTTAGTGGATATGGCATCAATATAGACCTTTGCGCGCCAGGTTCAAGAATTTATACTACGGCATGGTACGATAGTACTAGTACCACACCCAGCTATTATGGCACATTTAACGGTACTTCTACAGCAGCTCCTATGGTTACAGGTGCCGCAGCACTGCTCAAAAGCAAAAATGCTACACTTTTACCTGCACAAATTCGTACTATTCTATGCTCTTCCGCAGATGATATCGGCAACCCTGGTTGGGATAACTATACAGGTGCAGGAAGGTTAAACATTTACAAAGCGCTGCTATTGACAGGCACACCTATGATTCAAATTCTCTCCCCTGCTAATGACACAGGTTCAGACAAAAACGCCATTGCTATTATTGGAAACGTACTACATCCCAACTTGCTTAAATATCACCTTTATTATGCTATAGGAACAGAAAACCCTACGGTTTGGCAAAATATTACCCTCAACCAAAATACCCAAAAATACCAAGACACGTTAGCCATTTGGAACATAAGCACATTATTGGATACCTCCTACACTTTGCGCTTGTCCGTAGAATTGACTAACGGCACTACTCTCGAAGACAGAGTACACTTTGTGAAAGACAAAACTCCGCCTAATATCCAACTTAAAAATGTTGCTCCTATTTGGGATAACGACGAACAAAAAATTTTTGTAGAAGTGCGTTCAAATGATATTGCTGTACATCAATTGTACTTCAAACCAACTTTTAGCACTACTTGGCAAACTTTAACCTTTGATAAACGTACTAAAAATGCCCATTTTCTCATCCCAAATAATTTTCTTATTCCTAACACTACGTACAGTGCCTACGTAAAATGCACAAATGCAGCAGGTCTGACTGCACAAAGCAGCACATTTAACTTTGTTTCTACGCAAAAATTTATCAGTAAAGACCAGTATGTACCGTTAAACAATTCCCCTACCTTACCTTTCGGTAGGTACTTACCCAAAGTTACCGATTTGAATAACAACGGCAAAAAAGAAGTCATTTTGACCTTATTAGACAGTAAAAATGATTTCAGAGGCATATATGCGTATGAGTATAATGTTATTCATCAATTCAATCCCATAGATTCACTTAAAAACGGCTCTTCAGGTTGGATTATCAAAGACATAGCAGACATCAATAACGATAGCAAACCTGAAATGCTGTACTCCATTCAAGACTCGTTTTATGTAACTCAACAAAGTACAGGACAGATTTTGCCTAAACAAATTTTATACAGCAACCTCAAAAACGGATACTACCCTGCTCAATTCATTGACTTTAATCAAGATAACCTAAAAGATATTTTAGCCAAAGATTTTAGGGATTATGTAGTTTTTCAGAACACAGGTAGCGGATTTGTTAGAAATTTTACCTTACCCGATGTGAGCAGTAATTATCAAGGTTCGGTAGCTCCACGCGCGCTCTACGGTGATTTTGACCACGATGGCAATCCTGATATTGTTTATGGCACATTAGGCGGAAATATTTTAATTTATGAATTTGACGGCACTACTTTCAACCTTATCTACAAAAACGAAACTTCACTTTGGTATGCAGGCGAATTGCTCATTCAAGGAGATTTTGATAACGATAGCAAAGAAGACTTTTGTGTTATTACACGCACCTCTACCTTAAAAAATGCAGATAAAGAGTACGACGCACCCTTTTGGAAACTGCGATTTTTTCACAGCAGTGGCAACAATCAATTTTTTGTCAAAGACTCGCTGTATTTTTACGAAACAGCTAATACCCCCTTTAATGCAGCTCTATCCTACAATGTGGATAATCAAGCAGGGGAGGAAATTATTTTTTCGTTTTATCCCAAAACGTACATTATTCGGTACAATTCCGCTACACAAAAATATGAACCACACTGGTTTTATTACGGTACTATCAATGCTTCTCACATTGCGTACGATTTTAACGGAAATGGCAAAGCAGAATTTTCTCTTAGTGATGGTGAAAAAGCCATATTTTTTGAATTTCAAGACTATATTGTGCAGCCTACTAATCAACTTTTAGGTTTTGTTACAGGACCTAGTAGTACTTTACTCAAATGGCAGCGTTCTGCTACGTCAAGTGTGCAATACAGAGTGTATAGAAGCAAAGGTTTTAAGCAAAACATACCGAACACCGTGTTTACTATTGCACTAACTTCGGATACCTTATACAAAGACACAGGACTTTCCAGCGACTCATTGTATTTATATGCTGTCGAAGTAGTACAAGGTACAAATGTCAGCCCGTTAAGCTATAATGTAGTTATTTTACGCCCACATCCTTTGAATAAGTTAGACTCTGTGCAGTATATTGGTAATCAACAGTGCATAGCATACTTTGCTAATCCCATGAACGCCTATCATATTCCTTTGGAGAAAATACGTTTGAATGATACTTTGTCCCCGCAATCTGCCATAGCGTTGGGGGATAGCAGAAAGGTTTTGCTAAGGTTTAATCAACTTTTGCAGCCGAACACGTACATTTTGCATGTAGATACTACTTTGTTAGATAAAGAACAGGCTTACGTAAATTCTTTGTACAAAATGGCTGCTTTTACTGTACCTTCAAAACCTGAAGATAATGCAGTGATATTTAGTCGCTGGTTTAGTATAAATGCCCATGAAGCGATTATTGAATTTAATACACCTGTCAATAATACTGCTCTAAATTTAAACAATTACACACTTACGCCCATAGGTAGTATTGAGCAGATTACTTGGGAGGGTAGTGCTCAAAAAGCCATTAAAATAAAGATAAAACAAGCTGCTTTTGGTGCTTTAGGCAATCCTCTTTCCATTCAAATGCGGAATGTTGTAGCCATAAATGGATGGCAAAGTAAGGCAGGTATAGGGGATGTCGCCACTTTTACGCAGTACAAAGAGAATTTAGATGAGGTATTTGTATATCCTAATCCTTATAGAGCAAACAGTACTCTCAGTGGAGTGCGTTTTGCAAACTTGACGAAAATGGCAAGAATAAAAGTTTTTACAGCCAATGGACGTTTAGTCAAGGAGTTAGAGGAGAAAGATGGCGATGGGGGTTGTTTTTGGGATTTACGAGATATTACAGGAACGGAAGTGCCTAGTGGAGTGTATCTATTTTATGCAGAAGATGACAAAGGGCATAAAAAAGTAAGTAAATTTGCTGTGGTGCGATAAAGATTATCTTTTTTTTGGGCGTGCCCTTGCCCACACGTCGCTTGCGCTTGTGTGGGCAAGGTCGGCGTGCTTCGGGCTACGCTTTCGCTTCGGTGCTGCGCCCCACCCGCCCACCCCCTAGGCAAGAGTAAAAGTGTGGGCGAGGGGCTTCGCACCAAGCCTAACGGCTTGCCCTTCGCATGCCTCACGCAAGGAGCGCTGCAAGTAGATTAACTTTATCCACTCAAAGTTTAATCTTGCAAATAACTGAAAATAAGCATCAAACAAGGTAAAGCAAGAGTATGCTTAAAAACAGGGTAAAACCCCAAAATGCAGGGTAAAACTGCGTGAGGGGCATGGAGCATGCCGTTAGGCAGTGCGAAGCGTGAGCGTAGCACCGCAGCGCACGCGTAGTGCGGAATGCACCGACCCGAGCGTTAGCGAGGGACACGCCCAAAATAAAAAACACCTATCTTTATTAACCTGATTTTTTCATACTTTTGAGGTATGAAATTGCCCATTTTCTGTATTCTAACTTTTTCGATTTTATCTATTTTTGCCCAATCTTGGCAAAGTGCGTACGATAGCTGCTTAAAATATCAAGAGAAGCGTCAATACAAAAAAGCTGTAGAATGGGGTGATAAAGTATTAGAACTGTATGAAAAACAAGTTCAAGTAAAAGATACAAATTATAGCAATATCTTAAATGCACAGTTTGAAAACTGTTACTATGCAGGCTTATATAAACAAGGTGAGTTTTACGCCAAAAAAGATAGTGCTTGGACAAAGGAAAAGGATAAAGTAAGATACGGTTACTCCTGTAACAATTTAGCTTTGTTATACAAAGGTCAAGGCAAATATACTGAGGCTGAGGTATTATATAAAGAAGCAAAAGAAATTTTTGCCAAAGTGCTGGGAAAAGAACATCTAGATTATGCTATTTCTTGTAATAATTTGGCTGGGTTATACACAGATCAAGGCAAATATGCTGAGGCTGAACTGTTGTTCAAGGAAGCCAAAGAGATACGTGCCAAAGTACTAGGAAAAGAACATCCTGATTATGCCAATTCTTGTAATAATTTGGCTACATTATATCTGAATCAAGGCAAGCATGTTGAGGCTGAACTGTTATTCAAGGAAGCCAAAGAGATACGTGCCAAGGTGCTGGGAAAAGAAAATCCTAATTATGCTCAATCTTGTAATAATTTAGCTTTGTTATACCGAGTTCAAGGTAAATATGCTGAGTCTGAACTGTTATACAAAGAAGCGAGAGAGATACGCGCTAAAGTGCTAGGAAAAGAACATCCTGATTATGCTCAATCCTGTAATGGTTTGGCTACATTATATTATGCTCAAGGCAAATATGCTGAGGCTGAAGTGCTATACAAGGAATCTAAAGAGATACGTGCCAAAGTACTAGGAAAAGAACATACTGATTATATTTCTTCTTGTAATAATTTGGCTTTATTATACAAGGATCAAGGCAAATATGCCGATGCTGAACCGTTATTCAAAGAAGCGAAAGAGATTTGTGCCAGGGTGCTGGGAAAAGAACATCCACTTTATGCTACTTATTCTAGTAATTTAGCAGGGTTATACTATGCTCAAGACAAATATACTGATGCTGAACCATTATACAAAGAAGCGAAAGAGATTTGCATCAAAGTGCTAGGAAAGGAACATCCACTTTATGCTAATTCTTGCAATAATTTGGCTGCGTTATATCAAGTTCAGGGCAAATATGTTGACTCTGAACTATTATTCAAGGAAGCCAAAGAGATTCGTGCCAAGGTGCTGGGAAAAGAACATCCTGATTATGCTAATTCCTGTAATAATTTGGCTTCATTATATCAAACCCGAAATCAGTATGAAATAGCTGAAGCTTTATTTCTAGAAGCTATTCAAATCAAACTCAAAGAAATTGAAAGTAATTTCAAAATTCTTTCAGAAGAAGAAAAAGAAAAATATATTCAAGCGAATATAAATCGATACTTAAACAGCTTTCAAAATTTTGCTTTGAAAAGATACGCACAAAATCCTGTTATCACACAAGAGAGTTACAATCTAATTCTACAAACCAAAGGGCTTATTTTGCAAAGCACAGAAAAAATCAAAAACCGTATTTTGAATAGTAAAGATGAGGAACTTAAAAAACTATATGTAGAATGGAAACTAACTAAAGACAAATATGCTAAAGCCCAAAATTTAACCTATAATGAAAGAAAACAAAAGAAAATCAATTTAGACAGTTTGGCGCAGCAGGCTAATGAATTAGAAAAGCAACTTGCGTTAAAAAGCGAAGATTTTGCCTATACGTTTGTACCCAAACCTATCACTTGGAAAGATATTCAAAATAAACTGACAAAAAACCAAGCGGCAATTGAAATTGTGCAAGTAGAAGCCAACAAAGATAGTGTAGTCTATTTTGGATTATTGATAACTAAATGGAGTAAGTACCCTGAACTTATTTTGCTGCCCTACGGAAATATGCTAGAAAAACAATTTTTTATTAACTACTATCGCAGTACTCGGCATAAAATTTTAGACCCATACAGTTACAACGCTTTTTGGAAAGCTTTTGCAGACAAACTTAAAGATATCAAACAAGTTTTCTTTTCACCTGATGGGATTTATTACAAAATCAACGTTTCTACTTTATACAACGTAGAGCAGAATAGATACGTGTTTGATGAGGTAGAAGTGATAAATGTAACGAATAGCAAAGACCTTCTTGAAAAAAAAAGCGTTGCAAGCAAGAATAGCTATTTAATTGGCAATCCTAAATTTAATCTTGAATTAGATACAAAAGACAATGAAAAGCCCATTGAGCAGCGGAGCATAGAGAACTTATCTCAATTAGAAGGGGCAGAGCGGGAAGTTAAACAAATTTGTAATTTTTTGTCGAATGCGGTTACTGTAACAGGAGCAGATGCTACGGAGGAATTTATCAAGTCTTTGAAAAATCCGCGTGTTTTGCACATTGCTACGCATGGATATTTCAAGAAAGGGCAGTATCAGAGCTCTACCCAGGCAATGCTCAATGCAGGACTTTTGTTTGCAGGCGTAGTAGATTATGATAGGATGGAGATGCGTCCATTAGACAAGGAAGATGGGAAATTAACGGCGTTTGAAGTGATGAATATGGAGTTAGATAGTACGGAGTTGGTTGTGTTAAGTGCATGTGAAACGGGTTTAGGGCAAGCAAGTAAGGAAGGAGTTTATGGCTTACAGCGTGCTTTTAAGGTAGCGGGGGCGCAGAGCATCATCATGAGTTTGTGGAAAGTAAACGATGAAGCTACGCAGTTGTTGATGACCAAATTTTATGAAAATTGGCAAAAAAAGGGCATGCATAAGCGCAAAGCGTTTGAAGCAGCACAGAAAGAAATTCGCAAGCAGTATAAAGAGCCGTACTATTGGGGTGCTTTTGTGATGATTGAGTAAACTATTGCCGCTTGTTAGCAACAAAATGGCAGCTTTATTCCTCTAAAATAGACATTCATTTATGCTCAAAATTTGGAAAATTTGAAAAATATACCTAAACTTGCAGCGCAATTTTGGCGAGGTAGCTCAGCTGGTTAGAGCGTAGGATTCATAACCCTAAGGTCAGGGGTTCGATCCCCCTCCTCGCTACAAGCCCTTAGAAAGGGCGTTTTTTGTATGTCTTACGTTTATGTCATAAAGCTAAACCAACTAAGCTACTTCGGCTTTCACGGAGTAGAAGAGCATGAAAGAAAAACAGGTAACCGTTATGATGTGGATATAGCGATTACACTTTGTAGAGAAATCCCAATTGAAAACCTATCTCAAACAGTCAACTACGCTGATATAGCTAACCTGGTGGCACAAGTGATGAAAAACAATTTCAAATTGCTAGAAGAAATGGCGCTACACATTATAACGATAATAGAAAAACAATACGTGCAGAATTCTTTTTTTGACAATGGTAAAATCACAAAAATATGGGTAAGTATCAGCAAGCATAATCCGCCAATAGGCTTTTTGTGTAAAAAAAGTACTGTTGAGCTCTGCAAAGAATACTAAACTCAAAAAGTTCTATATTTGTGCATAAAAGTGGATATACAAGAAAGTAAATTACAAAAAAAATTAGGTTACAAACGCTTACTTATCCCCTTAGTGATAGGTTTAGGGACAAGTGCTTATTTTGTGCATCAAGCTTATCACCCTGAATTGATAGACAAACTCCTCAACGCTAAGCTACATTGGATACTAATAGGGGCTCTGTTTATTCTCATTCGAGATTTAGGCTACATGTATCGGATAAAAATTATTTCCAAGGATAAGCTAAGTTGGTATAAAAGTTTTGAGATTATCATGTTATGGGAGTTTGGTACAGCTATGATGCCTGCTTTTATAGGGGGAACGGGATTAGCCGTAGTTTTTTTATATCGGGAGGGGTTCAGTGCAGGTAAAAGTACTGCTTTTGTTTTGCTCACAGCAGTAATTGACCAATTTTTTTATGTTTGGGCAGTGCCTACGGTGGTTTTACTAGCAGGATACTCGCATGTTTTTCCGACTATGGCTGAAGTTTTCGAAAATTACGGTGGCAAATCGCCATTTCCTTTTCCGCTTTCTACGCTGCTTTTATTAAGTTACTTAATCAACTTATTTTACTGTGTAACTCTTTCATATACAATGTTCATCAACCCGCACTTAATTCCAAGATGGATAGATAAACTTTTTCGCACCCGTATATTAAAGCGCTTTCATGAACCTGTTATGCGGGAGGTAAATAATTTTACTGTAGCTTTTTACGAACTAAAAGGTTATTCTGCTTCATTTTGGGTAAAGTTGGTCAGTGTTACGATGGTAGTTTGGATTGGTAGGTTTTTTTTGGTCAATTGTTTGATAGAAGCAATAGGAATTGTGTTAGTACCTGAGGGAGTAGTAACTACTCATGCGCAGATATATGGGCGATTGCTGGTAATGTGGGTAATTATGCATTTATCACCCACCCCAGGTGGAGCAGGAGTAGCGGAAGCTATTTTTCCTACTTTTTTGGGTAAGTACATCATTAGTGGTATGAGTTCTACTATTGCTTTGTTATGGCGGTTAATTTCGTATTATCCGTATTTGATAATAGGTTCGTTGATTTTACCGCGTTGGATACAAAAGACACGTAAGAGAATTCCGATAGAGTGAAATTTTTTTATTGTTCAGATAATTTTTGAAGAAGGTATTTTTTGGGCGTGCCCCTTGCTGACGCAAGGGTCGGGGCATTCCGCACTGCGCTTCGCTTCGGTGCTTCGCTAACGCTACGCACTGCCTAACGGCATGCTCCATGCCCCTCACGCAGTTGACCTGTGCAATTATGTCTTTACCTTATTTGACATTGAAGTACAGCTACTTACAAGCTAAAACTTTGCATAAGATACAGAGAAATGGTTGTTTCAGAGATCTCTTGCGTGAGGCATGCGGAGGGCGTGCGTCAGCACGGTGCGTAGCGAAGCGCAGCACCGAAGCGTTAGCGTAGCCCGCAGCACGCCGACCTTGTGGGCTTTTGCCCACAAGGGCACGCCCAAAAAAATATTCTTCAAATTTTAATTTCTGAAAAATGTGCCGAGAAAAATATAGTCAATTTACAAGCAACTAGTAGGCAAACCAATCGGAATGTCCAAAGTAGATAGGCAAATCTAACATAAAGTCGTGAGTGTAGATAAGAATTTCAGGTTTGAACGCAGGTAAAGCAAGCGCTTTGTACATTGCTTGAATAAAAAAACTTTGCCGCCTATTGACTAAAAACCGTACCTTTTGGTGATAATGCCGCACTGCTTTGACTACCATAGAAAAATAATTTTTATCCTGCGAGCATTCCATTAAGCGAAGTCCGAAAGGTTCTTTTTTCAAAACCACAAAAGTTTGTAGTGAAGTGTCTTTCATTATTTCATAGCTCACCGTATTTTGAAAATACCAATCAATATCGTGAGTATTTTTTTGCCAAGCCGTGTGTAAAATAAAACTTTTTACCTCCTGTAAAGAAACGGGTTGCAAAGTCAATCTTTGAGGTAACACAGGGTAACTTGTATAAGTATGTATATGCCTACTGACCTTAAAACCTGCATTGATTTCGGCTTTAAGAATATGGGCATTTTTGACACCTATGCCGATTACATACTTTCCGTAGAAAATTAAACTCTTTAAAAGCTGCGTGGCTATACCTTGCTTTCGGTGCTGCGCATCTACTACTGCATCTACAGCCCAATAAATTACGTCATTGTTTCGTAGTTGAGAAAACAATCCGCCAATAAAACCTACGATTTTATCGCCTTTATGAGCTACAAGCAATATATTTTGAGCATGCCGAAGATACTTCTGTTGAAAAGTTTCCCAAGTGAAATGAGGTTCTTCCTGCTGAATAAGGTTGACAATAGCTGAAAAATGATGTGCTTGGGCAAGGTCTATCTTTACCATTTGGGCTTAATATGCGCAATGATAAAAACCAAAATTGTAAGAAAAATGGCTATGTAAATAAAAATGTCCATTATTTTGTTGATTTTGCCAATGCGACTATGCATTTCTTCCACAGGAATTTCTCTGCGTTGTACTTTAAGTTCATCTATTCGTTTAACTACGCCCACATCTATGCCCCACGCGTTGAGTCCTGCAATAAAAAGCAAGAGAAACAAAATCATTTTGACTGTAAACCAAGTAGGTACTGTTTTTATACCGACATAATTAGCGGTAATTAAAAGTCCCATTCCTGAACCGAAAATAATCACCATTCCGAAAATAGCTAAAGGGGTAAATCTGCGCTTAAAGTAAGCTCTATATCCTTCGGTAAGAAAGTCCTGTTTTTTATACCGTAGCAACCAATAGGCAGACAAACCTGCCAACCATAACCAAGTTCCAAAATGGTGAATAATTTTCAATGTTTCGTTCATACGTACATTTATTGCAGCTTTTCTATTAGAATTTCTCCCATGTAGGTATCCGGGGTTTTGTTAAGTTGGATAAGAATAATTTCATCTTTGGTACTTTCATGGCGTTTGAGGTCGGTTTGCCACATTTCTGCTATGTTTTTTTCCTTTTTGATTACTACCAAAGCTAACAGGGACTTGTCATAATACCGCACTTCATTTTTTTGACTGTCAAAAAACCTTCCATCTTCTTTCTGCCATTCTTTTTCTGCTAAAACGATTTTGAGAATTTCATCTTTGGGATATTTTTCATTCCATTTTTTGCGAATAAATTCCCTGATTTTTTCTTTATCGCTCCCAGTATAGACTTCAGGAAGCAACTCCGAATTTTCTAACAAGTGCATCCGTATAGTATGATAAGTAGTTTTTACTCTAGCTTTTGCGTTTTCAATGGCTATCAAGCGTTGAGGATTAGGTTCTTTCAAATACAACATTCCTTGGTAGGCTATATACACATTAAGATGCTTGATAAGTTCGCTTTTGGGTGAAAAAAGTGAGTTTTTGGTTTCATCTACCAGTATTTTTTGATTAAGATAAAGCGTAAGTAAGCTGTCTATTTTATGGTAAGCCGTTCGGCTAATTGCTTCCATGTCTGTGCGTAAGCTGTGAATTTGCTTATAGCATAAGCTAACTCCATTTTTAGCATCTTGAAATACATCTTCCATGCCCGAAGGTTTGCGATATACTTGATGATACTTTTGCATGTAGTTTTGGTATTTTTTTTCGCAGACTTTAATAATAGAGTCGCTTTTTTGCAGGTTTTCCACTTGTGAGCGTAGAACTGCGGCATCTTGCGTATTTAGTCCGCCGTAGTAAAGTTCATTGATAGTACTTAAAGTTTCATAGTCTGCCCAAAAGTCAGGGTATTTTTTTGTATCCAATTCAGGATATTTTTGTGCTGCGATTTGAGCTAAGGCAGGTAATTGTACAACCATTATACTCCAAAAGAATAGAAGTCGTACAAAGTTCATCTTTATTTTACTCGGATTATCATCAAGCCATCTCGGATAGGAAGCAATAGTTTTTCTACACGAATGTCTTTGAGAAGGTAGGTATTAAATTCTCTCAAACTTTGGGTTTCTTTATCTTTATGTTCTTCGTTTAATACTTTACCACTCCATAATACGTTATCCGCCAAGATGAAAGCCCCTTTTGGCAATTTGGGAATGAGCATTTCGTAATAAAAAAGGTAATTTTCTTTGTCTGCATCTATGAAAACGAGGTCAAAAGGGTAATTGAGTTGCGGAATGATAGCCCGAGCATCACCTATTCTAAGCTCTATTTGCGAGTGGTATTTAGATTGTGCAAAGTATCTGTGGCATATACTTTCTAGTTCTTCGTTGATGTCGATAGTAATGAGTTTGCCGTCGGGTTGTAGCCCTTCTGCTAAGCAAAGTGCGGAGTAGCCTGTATAAGTGCCAATTTCTAAAATGTATTTAGGGCGTATCATTTTGCTGATTAGGCTAAGCAATCGCCCTTGAAAGTGTCCGGAGAGCATGCGGGGATATAGGACTTTGGCGTGGGTTTCACGGTTGAGTTGTTGTAATAGTTCAGGTTCAGGTTCTGTATGCTGGCGAGCATATTCTTCAATTTCGGGAGGTAAAAAATCCATACTTTTGCAAAAATAAAAGTTTTTATGTTGTCTAAAAAATAGTTTTGTTTTTTGGGCGTGCCCCTTGCTGCGCAAGGGTCGGGGCATTCCGCATGTAACCCGCAGCACGCTGACCTTGTGGGCTTTGCCTACAAGGGTACGCCAAAAAAAGAATTCATATCTCTCTAATTTTTGTAAAATGTGTATCTGAACCAAAAACATGAAAAACAAAATATAGCCTTGAAAAGATAAACAGGAAGTAGACTTTATACGATTTTTAGTTTAGAGATTAGTTTTGAACAAATCGGGATATTGAGATTTTTTATGAAGTTTTTTGTCCCAAAGTCCTTCTTCTTTACGTTGTTGAAAAGTTTTTCTAACTGTATGTTTATCAAGTTCTTCTTGTACTGCAGCTTTTTCTTGCCAATAGTTATCCAAACGTTTTTGGGCAAGGTCTAAATACTCTTGAGAAATATCAATTCCAATGTAGTTTTTATCTAGGAGTTTAGCCGCTACGCAAGTAGTTCCACTGCCGCAATAGGGATCTATGACTATTCCAGGGTTTTCGTTGAGAATAGAATAAATGCAACGCGTAGGTAACGCAATAGGAAACGGTGCAGGGTGATTTACTTTTTGCTCAGGATTGAAGCGCCATATAGAGGTAAGCAATGCATGTTTGGAAAGCAACTCTTCGCCAACCAGGTCAGTATCGTTTTTAGGTTTATACAGCCAGTAAATACGTTCATCTACTTGCCAAAATCGCCAACCTCTAAGGTTAGCTGCTATCATTCTATCCCAAATAATTTCCTGCCGAATATGCCATTTTGTTTGACAAATCCACTGAATGGGATGCAAAAGAATTCCTTTTTCCCAACGTATTTTATGATTGTAGAAAAAACTTCCTCCTGGTTTGATTATTCTATACAATTGATTGAGCACAGCTATTTGTTCTTGTTGATATTCATGTTCGTTTTTTTTATCGCTTGCTAAATCGTACTTGACATTTTTGACCAACCAGCCTTTTTTATTTTCTTGTTTGTTGTAAGGGGGCGAGGTTATACCCATATCTACACTGTTATCTGGCAGTTTTTGCAGTTCCTGCAAGGTATCTCCACAAATGAGTTTATTTATCATATTTTTTTAACAATTCAGAATAGAATTTG